>CAZKOK010000086.1:9213-10480 GCA_964554355.1 uncultured Spirochaetia bacterium
CACCAACGGCATCCGTCTTTTTATTGTCCCGTATACCGATATTCAGATGGCTGTCAATAAGAGATGCCAAAAAGATGAGATAACCATACATACAAGATCCGCAATGGTTGAAATCACTCACAGACTTGCTCTGGAAACCGGGGCGAATTGCATTATTACAGGTGAAGCGCTCAGTCAGGTTGCCAGCCAGACTCCTGAAAGCATAAGGGTCACCGGAAGCTATACCGATTTTCCCGTTCTCAGGCCGCTTATCGGCTATGACAAAGAGGAAATCATCAGAATTGCAGAACGAATAGGTACCTTTAAAACATCAATACTTCCGTATGATGACTGCTGCAGTCTATTTGCTCCGGATCATCCGGTTACCCGTCCGCTTTTCAGCAAATTAAGGGAAAATTACAAAGAACTTGGACTTGATGAATATTTTGAATCAGCCCTTAAAGGAATAGATACTGTAATATTCAATTCAATGTGCATAAGGAAGGAATCCTGAGATCAGCTGTCTGCTTTCGCGGCAGTGGTTTTTCCCGCAGGATCGGAAGATTCTGTTTTCTTTTTTGAATCATTTACATAAAAACCCGATCCTTTGAAAATTATGCCCAGTCCGCCTGCAATAAGTCTTTTTACTTCCCTGCCGCAGACAGGACATTCCGTCAGCGGTTCATCATTTATATTCTGGAAATATTCAAATATATGTCCGCACTTCCGGCATTCATAATCATAAGTTGGCATAACAGTACCCCGATTCAATAAAATTCATTATGAATATAGTAATATAATAAAAAAAAATCAATAACGGAAAGCATAAAAACAACCCTGCCTTTTCTGAATGAATAATAATAAGGCTGAACTCTTCCAGGATTATTATGGTATCATATTGAGATAAATTCCTGACCGCAGTTATCAATTCTATTGAAGCTATATAATCTGTTTTAATCCGTATCCGGTTTATAATTATTCTGCCATTGACAGAAATAAATTTTCTGTCTGTCTGGCATCATTCAGTCAAGTCAATTTCTTCCTGGAAATTACCTTTCAAAATGCCTATCTTTGTATTTATCTCCATGAACTTGGCAGTACTATGCCATCCAAAAACATTGTTCACAACAGCCTCATAAAGTTTACCCTGAGTTATCTCACCGGTCCATTGATAGGCTTTTTTTTCTTCACCGGACGCATTAAGGATCTTGAATTCCGCATTGTATGTTCCCGGCTTAACATGTAGAAGGACATACTGCTCTTTGCCGACATCACAGATTTTTTCATT
>CAZKOK010000087.1:0-8367 GCA_964554355.1 uncultured Spirochaetia bacterium
GATTTCCACAATATAAGGTTTTAAGGAATTGATATCTTCTTTCAGAAGATCAACGATTGCTTCTTCGCCTGATTCCCCCAGGTGGTTGAAAACATTTGTAATCACCTGCCGTGTTGCCGACTCGGCGTTTTTAAACTCCTCCAACAGTTTTATAATCAGCTTATTATCTGTCTTGGTCATATACACAATGGTATTAACAATATCCGGTTGCAGAGTTTCCTCTTTAAAGGCGCATTCAAGCAGGATTTTGACAGCCTTTTTGTTTTTAGAGACTCCTAACCCATTAATAGCCGCCAGCTTTACATCCTTAATTTCATTTTTATCGTTTAAAAGGACATTTAATTTTTCCAATGAAGCGTCAGTTCCGTGGGAACCTACGGCTTTGGCTGCTTCCCGGCGAACCCTTTCCAAAGGATCGCGTAACATATCCAGGATTGTGATGAGGCTATGATCGTCATTATATTCCACACTGGCCCAGACGCCGGCGATGCGGACATCCGGGTCGGCATCTTTCAAGGCATTACGAATTTCAGGCAAAAATTCTTTATTATTTGCGGCCGGCAAAATTGAAATAAGGGAAGCCCGAATTTTACTATCAGCCAGAGTAAGTAATTTAATAAATTTCTGTTTGATCAGTTTCTTCGGGAAGTCGGACACGATGACGGCAGCGAATTCCCTTGCCTGTTCAGTTGTAAGGACAGGGAGGTATTCCAGGATTAACTGCAAGCAGTAAGGCAGCCCCAACTTACCCAACAACTTGAAAGCACGGATGCGCACATCATAGGGGTAGGATTCCCGGTCGGAGCGTAGGATTCTTAAGAGGGGCGGCATTACAAGGTAGACGCTAAAGCCGGACAGAGTTTCCCATAGTTCGTTCTGGTACGGAAAAACAGGATCCGAAAAAAAACCGATAAGAGTTTCGGCAAAAATGTAGTCGGCCGAGGTGGGTATACGCGCTAATATAAGGGTTACTGCCTGGTGGTTACGCCAGCGGGTTAATTCCTTATTCATCAGCCGACAACTGCTGTCATTATTGTTGGTAGAAATACTTTCCAGGGTTTTCAGATATATCTCTTCATATTTCAGTGTGCCGTCATATAAGGCAAATACCCGCTTTGCCAGTTTGGTAATGAAAGCATTGCTTTTGAAATTAGTTAAAATTTCTGCGCATATCAGCAAGGTACCCGGGTTATCACTGCTGTCCAGGACAGAGAGAAAGGAGACGACATTTACTTCTGCAGACTTTTTTAACAGAGTAAGGTTTCGCGCCAGACTTTCGCGGTCACCCATATCCACTCCCAGGCAAAGCCTTGTTAAGGCGTCGCATTTTTCCAGGAAAAGAGCCGCAGCCAGACGAATTTCCAGGTTTTCTGCTTCCAGAAAGCGCAGTGCGAAGTTTTCATCTTCCTTGGATGCAGGCCGCAGTAATTCAAGAATATGAGATAATTCAGCAGCGTCCATTTTATCAGTTTTTATAGCTGCAATACTTTGTTTATAAAGATCTTCGAACTGGCTGTAAATACGGAGGGCTGCAGCCTCGCGTACTTCAAAGACAGGGTCTTCGATAAACAGCTTAAATGCTTTATTGAAAAACTTTTCCCGGTCAGCGATGGAAAATTCTTTTACAATAGTTTTCCTGATAAAGGGGTGGGAGTCGCTAAGGCCTTCCCACAAAGCGCGTATAGAGCGTTCATCCTGATCATGGAGTAATATTTTGATAGCAAAGTAGCGGGAAGTCCATTCCGGGTCTCCGGCCAACTCCCGGATCTCCGGCAGCCGCTGCTGGAAGAACTGCAAGGCTTTCTCCCCGTCAAAATCCTCTCCACTGCTGGCTAAACCAATACGGTGCATGGATAGCAGTTCGTTGGATTCATCAAGCCATTTTATTAAAATGGAAAACAGTACTGGTTTGTGAAGGCAAACCATAAATGCTTTAAACAATCCCTTTTCAGGGACAAAGTCTAATACCCTTTGCAGGTGTTTTTTATTTTTCCGTTTGATCATCAGTTCAATCCAGATATCATCCATTCCGATCAGGGGCAACACGGCAGGTCCATTTTTTTTAACGAACGCTTCTATCCTGTTCGATTGTCCCAGCAATTCCGCTTTGTGATAACGCCTTGTAATAAGCTCTCCTACACGGTCCGGGTTTTCTGCCACAAGTTTCAGCTGTTTCATAATACGCTTGCGAGAAGGTAGAGTGAGTAAAATGCAGAGACCAATCAGCACAACAAGTCCGCTGCCAATAATGATAAACCATATTGCATTTTGCGAAATAAACTCCATTATTTTTGTCATAAAAACACTCCTTCCTATTAATCCATAATTTTAAATACAACCCCAACTTTTCTGCAGGAACAAATATCTATTTCTGCTCTATCCTGTCTGCCTGATCTGATTATTGATAAACCATATAAATAGGGATCGGTTTGTCTTTACCCTTTACCGTTACCGGTTCCCTTTTTTCCAGTTTAAACATGTCTCCAAGGTAGCTGCGGGTGGCTTCAGTTATAATCACCTCCCCCGCCTTGGCTACGCCCTCCAGTCTGGCAGCTATGTTTACCGTATCGCCGATAACCGTATAGTCCATGTGGCGGCGGCTGCCAAGGTTTCCGGCCACCAGTAGACCGGAATGTATACCGATACCTATTTTTAGCGCGGCAGCTTTCCCGGTAAAGAAATTACGAGTTTTAGAGCCCACCAGTTTCTGAATTTCCAGTGCGCAGGTAACTGCATTAATTGCGTCCTGTTCCTCAGTTTGCATTGGGACACCCCAGGCGGCCATAATACAGTCTCCGATAAATTTATCAATATACCCCTGATTTCGGATAACGATCTCGACAGCCTCAGAAAAATAGGCATTTAAAATTTCTATGATATATGCCGGGTCCTGGCCCTCTGAAAATGATGTATAACCGCGGATGTCAGCGAAAAAAATAGTAGCATCTTTTTTGGCACCGAAAGGATTTACCAGATCAGGTTGATCGACCAACTGCTGTACCAGTTCCACAGACAGATACCGGGAAAACATATCTTTGATAATCCGGCGTTCTTCCACTACTTTGGTCATCTCCTGCTGCAGTTCCTGTTCCCGGCTTTGATCTGTAAAAAGCAGGGTAATGCCTTCCCCATTTCCCCGTTTGCTCTTTAAGGGGCTGAGGTTGAGGGAAAAATCGATATCCTTTTTATCTTTTCCTTTTAGGATGCCTTCAATACCCAAGTACTCGCGCATTTCTTCACGGGATTTCTTAATGGTCTCCAGAATTTTTATACCTAACCGGTCTTTAAAATAATCCTGCAGCTTACTACCCATATCTTCATCGGTTAATCCTGCACCGATAGCAGCCGCTGCATTATAATATTGCATGCGGCCTTCCTTATCAGTAGTAATGAGCAGGTTGGTCATGGAAGAAAAAATATTTTCCTGGTAACGCTCTATTTCCTCTATTCGTTTCAGGTAATCTTTCAACTCCTGGTAAAGCCTGGCGTTCTGCAGTATCCCCCCGGCAAGCTTACAGAATGCGTCGAGAAAGCTGAATTTTTCACGATTGTAAAAGCCGGATTTTTTGTCATTCAGGATCAGTACTCCCAGATTACCCCGGGAGGTAAGGAGAGGAAGGGCAATAGCGCTTTGCATTTGAGAATTTAGAAAAATGTCTGCGAAGGGACTGGGTTCGCGCTCAATGATAACTACCGCTTCACGACATTCCGTCAGGAAGTGGATGGTTTCAGATTGGGAACCAATTATGACAGGACTGGCGAAATTACCCCGCCGATAGACCAGTTTATAGTCTGACTCAGTTTGATCATGGTCCGTTTTCAGAAAGAGGCAGGCCATATCGGATAATGAAATATCGATTGCCTGCTCAACCAGTACTGAAACCAGGTCATTAAAATTCTGTTGATGAGAAAGGCGGGAGCCGGCTCTTACCAGTTCATCCATGATATTGATACAACTCATACATTTCCCTCTTTATATAATTCCAGTGACCCACAAAAAAAAGATCATAATCATTCAAACCAGACAGGGTTTTCTCAGCCTGATAAATAACGGGCTCCTCAAATTATGTTCTCCCGGTTTTATATATTGTACCTTTTTGGTATGAACACACCGTAACCTATAAATTATCAGTATTTCTTTTACATCTGCCCAGTCAAATGAGGTACAGCGGATTCCTTACGATATTATTATATTCATATTAATCATGAGATAATATTTGCTGTTTCTCTTTTTTATTGATACTATTCGCTTTTTTTACCTGAAATTCAGCATATTTTTTGTCCCCAAATAATATTACTGACTGACTGCATATTTAATCTTCATAGTTTCAGTTCCATCACCGTTTCCTATATATGCAAGATGGGTTTTATTATCAGAACCGATTTTAATCTTGGGCTTTGGATTATAAGCCCTGTTGGTTCTTTCAGTGGAAGTTGTTTTCCAGCTGTTTCCATCCAGATATGCATATGAAATATTTGTGATTGTTACTCCTTCAAAATAATCATGCAAGAAAATTACATGCGGAACTCCGCTTGAGTCAATATCTATAGATGCAGACAGCTCTTCATCACCTGTATCATATATCACGAGCTCCTGTTAGCCTGAAAAAGCTGCATATACTGTTTTTTACGGTATTTGCCCCTGACAGATACTTTATTGTCTGTTACAAAGGTTTTAAACCAATGCAAATCCTTTCGGATTTACTGTATTTCCCGGGGATTTGTCACCGTTTGTCATGTGATGTCCAGATTAATAATATAGACAAAAGAGGTATTTTTTGCAGAAGGAATTTAGCAAAAATAAATATATTATAAACAAAATACTTTTATAATTTTTTAAAAATGAACTCAACACATGCTGCCTCAAGATGCGCCAGCCCTGGTTGTTCAATTGGAAAATGCCCTGCATTCTCAAGCAAAACGAGTTTCCTTTTGGTATTAATTCTGTCAAAAAACAACCCGCTCACATACACTGGAGTCCATTCGTCTTTTGCAGGGTGAACCATCAGCACAGGGCAGAAATCCCGTCCGTTTTTTTGAATACGCTCTTTCATCTTCTGTCATGATTGTAGTTATCGCCCTGTTGGTCGGCATATATCCTTTTAAGCCTTTTCGCAAAAACACTTTTGGCGTGGATAATTTTTTCCGGCACTCTGGCTCCGGTTTGATCACTGCGAACAGAAAGACAGGCAATATAAAACTGAAATATCACAGGTTTTTTTAATGGAAGTTATGATGAACAGATCATTCATAGGGTTGTCGGTACTGGCTGTAGTTTTTTTTCTGTCAGGATGCGCGTCCATACCGGAAGGCGCTTCGGCTGTCGGCAATTTTGAAAAGGGAAAAATGGCAGGAAGTAACAGGCAAGGCAAGAATTTGAGATAGAAAAACTTGTATGGGTCGAGTACGATTGATGGCAAAGCATCGACATGCAATCAATATGAGAGTAAATGCATCAGTTTTTCTTCTGCTCTTTTAAAAAACCGGCTCTCTTTTTTCTGTATTCAACGATCGGCAGGTCACCCTGTATTAATTGTTCGCCTCCCTTCAGATCGCTGCGAAAAGGAGTCTGGGTCCGGACAACGCGCCGGTCCTGATGGGCTATTATCAGATTCATCCGGCAGAACATTCTGTTTATCAAATGTTTCAATAAAGGAACTTTCATGAATTTCTGGTAAGTCCTAAGGTAAAGGATGGTATTTTTGTCATCAACCGGGACAAAAGCAGCTACAATCCGCAACTTTTCGGAAATATGATTTTCCCACAAATTAGGCATAATTAATTCCAGTCTGTAATCCCTGTCCTGAGGCGGAACAGGGACCTCATCCGGTTTCCGGGGAGGTGTGCCGTCATCTTTCCTGTTAAATACATATGTGTAAAGCATCCGGTTATTTTTCCATTCCACACCTGGTCCGTCCACTACAGTACGATTCCCTCTTCCAATTGTATTATGATGAACAAAGGGCAGATGCACAACATCAAGCTGATTTTCGAGAACCCTGGAGTAATGGGTTTTCCAGTTGTCCTTCACAGTTGCATGAGAAAACTCCTTATCAATATCCTGAAAGTATTCCGGAGTATGCTGCGGAGGATCTATGGAACTGTTTATAGTCAAACCTGATATTTTCAGATATTCATCTTTTCTGTTTTTCGAGGAAGAACCTGTACCCCACCAGATCCAGATCCAGCCGCATTCTTCATGCACCGGGTATGATGGAACCCTGAAATTTTGCGGGACGACTGCGTTTCGGCTGTTTGCCGGAATACAGTTACAGGAACCGTCTCCCTGATATTCCAGACCATGAAACGGACACTGCAGCCCGGTTTCAAGCAGCTTTCCTGCACTCAGAGCAGCTCCCCTGTGACAACAGCGGTCAACAAGGCAATGGACCTTGTTGTTTTCATCACGCCATAATACCAGCTGTTCTCCTAATCTCCGCACCGCTTTCATTTTTTTCTTTACTTCTCTTGATTCGAGAATTACGTACCACTGGTTTCTTATCATAACTACATTATTCCTGTATGGTACCTGAAATATCAAGTATGTAATTGCAGAATAATCAAATTCAGAAAATTTAATGATTTTTGATCCTCTCCCACTCTTCAACCAGTCCCGGGATTTTTACAAAAACAGGATTTACTTCAATTTCATCTATGTCCTTATATTCAATATACAGTGAATTATCTCTTTGCTTTATTTTTTTTAATAAATGGCAAAATTCATATTTGATCTGACCGGATGTAACGGGAATACGGTCTTCACAGAGAACCGGACTGATTTTGCTGCCATCAAAATTGTATCCTCATTTAATGGATTCATTATATATTTCCATCAGGTATGAATTCATAATTGATTTGCAGGAACTATGCGCTTTAAATCTGATAAGTTGAGGATGGTTTTTATATCCTTTTGTCTGGTTATCGAGAACTTTTTTCGCAAGAAGAATCTCCCGCCAGAGAGCAACCAGGCCTTTGGAATCGAGGTATTTCGGATGAATTGACCATAATCCCATAATATTATTTTTCATTAAAATAATTCGGAATAAATAACCTTAAGGCCATTTAAGTATAAACAAAATTTATTAACCCAGGACATACATGTTCATTAACGGTTATACCAAGTAATAAGTACATTAGTGTCTATCACAAATGTCTTCTCCTGGTTGTCGCTTTTGCCGTTTTGCATGTGCTGTCCTCTCGCTAAGGTTAATTATACTGAATGCAGGAAGAAACTACACGAGGATTTTTAAATGTTAATAATGTTTCCGGTTTTTTTACATAGCCTTTACATAGCCTTTACTTTACATAGCCTTTACATAGCCTTTACATAGTCATAGAGGCAGTTTGCCAGTATTTTTAAATCAGTCTGTTCCGACCTTAAGAATCACTTTTAAAATAGAGTTTTTAAGAAAAAGACATAATTCCTCATCAGTTTCGCAAAACAGTCGTACCAGTATATGCCTGAGATTGCTTTGAAACTGCTTTATTGTATTCCTGTATGAATGGGAAATGTCTGGTGATTAACAGTAATAAGTATATTAGTGTCCATTACAAAGGTTTTAACCGGTCCGGTGTTTCTGCAGTTTTCCATTGGTATCCTCTCTGATTAATAGTTAATAGCGTAACAGGTTTAAGTGCAGGATGCATGTTGAATTTTAAAAAGCGGGAACCATAGATAATGACAACTGTATCCCAAAACACATTTATTTCCTTTTAATTATTTTAAGCACTATTTAATTAAGCACTATTTAATTAAGCACTATTTAATTAAGCACTATTTATTAATTAAGCACTAAGGGATTTTTATCACTACCCTTGTTCCATTTTTTTCTGATTCTATTTTAATGTCACCGTCAAGCTGTCTGACCATTAAATTCACCAGATGCAGTCCTGTGCCTGCAGATGTGTCAATATCGAAATCTTTGTTTATCCCGGGTCCATTATCCTCTACCGATAGGACAGTTTTGAGTTTTCTTTTTTTCAATTCAATATTCATTACTGTTACTGATTGTCTGGACTCCGAAAACGCGTATTTTATGGCATTTGATATCAGTTCCACAAGAATCATCCCGATTATTCCCGCTTTTTTTGTCGGAACACTGATTTCCTCCAGCGTTTTATTAATCGCATAATATTTTTCAAGGCTGAACATTGACTTGATAATTTTATTACAATAAATGTCAAGCCGGATTTCAAAAATGGAATTTGTCTCGTACAGTAATGAGAATACAAATCTGATATTGAGCTGACCCTGTGAGTTAACTCCTGAAGCACTCTTTTTGTTTCACTGTTCACAGCCTTTTCGGTCTTCAGGAATATAAGACTCGTAATTATACTGAAGCTGTTTTTTATCCGGTGCTGTATTTC
>CAZKOK010000087.1:8377-10447 GCA_964554355.1 uncultured Spirochaetia bacterium
AAGGGTTTTCTCATATTGTTTGCGGGCAGTTATATCGTATATCTATATCGTATATCATCGTATATCGCGAATATTACAATATTACATTGAATGACTTTTTGGCCATCAACAAGATATACATTGCTGACAAATTCAACATTAATCAGATCACCGTTACTTGCCTGCAACGGTAAATCAGTATAGCGTATATACTCATTTTCCTGTAATTCCTTAAATAATTGCTTTGAATAATTGCTTTGAATGATCCATATTCTCAAAAACGCCAAGGTCCCAGATCCTTTTCTTTAAAAACTTTTCTTTCGTGCAACCCAGCAAATTAATCAGGTACGGATTCACATCATCAATCACAGCGTTATCGGCATCAAGAATCAGTATCCCATACTTTGCAGCCTCAAAAAGCCTGAAGTAACGGTTTTCATGAGTTTCTGCTTTATATTATGCAGGCTCAACCTTTATATTATGCAGGCTCAACATTGTGTTCATTGTGTTCTCCCGATACTGTTAAAGAATTCAAAGGTTCATTGATTTCTTTCTTTTTTTCATGGTTCATCAAAAGAACAGATTTCTTCGCGCTTTCTTCAATAAACAGAATTACTTCAATCTGCTTTTTTTCCAAAAGTATAATATCCGAATTCCACTCTTCGACCTGCTTCTGCTGCTCTTTTTTATATTCATCACTTGTCAACATATTCTGTTACCTCTATATTTATTTATTATTAATTTACCTGTATCACTTTCCCATATTATTCTTCGGAATCTTTGAATCAACCAGAAGTATAAATAATGCAATACCGGAAAGAATTATCAGAAAATTTATTTATTATCTGTATAACCATGCTCCTCTGGAATGAAAATCGGTCCTTCGAATATTGCTGCGGCAGATATTATAAAGTTTATAAAGTAAAGGCGAAATACCAGTGTTTTCAGGCCTTCCTGCCATTGTCTTTATCATTTGTCTTTATCATTTTTTATACAGACAAAGTTCTTCTTGCCTGAACCGCATTCAGGACACTTCCATTCTTCAGGAAGAGATTCGAAGGAAACAACACGGCCTCCCGTTCCGCTGCCCCGATAAATATATTCACACACATTGCAATGATATGTACTCATGATAACAATCCCCCACCTATAACAACCGATTCTGCTTATCTGAATTCAATGTATGCTTATTCCATGGATTTGGCATTTACCGGAGTCTCTTTTCTGCTGACCATACTCCGTTAAACGGCAAAAGATGGGTTTATTCTTTCAGATTTTCGAGCAGTTTGATCAGCATGCCGGTGGGAAAAGGCTTATTTATGACTTTTGCAGCTGTTTTCAGAAGCATTTTCTCTTCAGATTTTTGCGGTTGCACGTTTTCCGGGGATTCATCAGGAGGCGATTCATCAGGAAGAGGCATTCCTGTCAATACAATTGTTTTTATCTGTATTCCGGAACCATTCAGCCATTTAAGTATTTCGAAACCATTGCTTCCGGGAATCTTTATATCCAGAATCAGAAAATCATATACGTTTGCCGTCAGTTCCTTTTTGCCGTTCAAGCCGTCATTCACGCGGCTCACAGAAAAGCCGTGGGCGGAAAACGACTCTGCAAGTTCTTCAGCCAGGTCTTCATCATCGTCAATAATTAGTATTCTGTTCTTCATTGAATCGTTTTCTCCAATTTTAACGGCAGTAAAATCCGCACGAGAGTACCTTTGCCGGTTTTGCTGCTTATTTCGATTCTACCCTTATGCAGATGTATCATGTCTCTGCAGATCGTAAGGCCAAGGCCTGTTCCTTTTGATTTTCGCGTAAAGAACGGATCATAAATCTTTTTCAGATCGTAGGGATCAATTCCCTGACCATTGTCCCGGATGTCTATTCTGAGAAAAGGATTTTCGATAAAACCTGTAACAGTGATTTTCCCGTTTTTTCCTGACAAAGCCTGGCAGGCGTTATTCAGTATATTCAGCAGAATCTCCCGAACCTGAAACGGGTCCAGTACCAGAACATGATCTTTTAATATTTCAAAATTCCTTTTTATAATGATATTGCCTTTTCTGTTCTGATTTTCAGTATCATTTACACA
>CAZKOK010000088.1:0-10439 GCA_964554355.1 uncultured Spirochaetia bacterium
TATGTTTTTTTGTTCAGACTCTAAATAGCAGGTCTTAGCTTAATATAAAGCTCTTCAAGTTGTTCTTTACTTGTTTCAGATGGCGCATTAGTGAGTAAACATGAAGCTTTTTGAGTTTTGGGAAATGGAATCACATCCCGTATATTCTGCATGCCGGTCATATACTGGATTAAGCGCTCAAAGCCGAGACCGAAACCGGAATGCGGAACCGACCCATAACGGCGCAGATCAAGGTACCACCAGTAATCCTCTGTTTTCATTTCAAGTTCATTCATCCGTTTTTCAAGTTTTACAAGATCATTTTCCCTTTCCGAACCGCCGATTATTTCACCAAGCCGGGGTACAAGAACATCCATTGCACGGACTGTTTTTCCGTCATCATTCATTTTCATATAGAATGCCTTTATCTCTTTCGGATAATCCGTAACGATGACAGGACCCTTGTAGACGTTTTCGGTAAGGTATTTCTCGTGTTCTGACTGAAGATCAGCTCCCCATCCGGCCTTGAAATCAAAATCAATATCAGCCTTTTCGAGGTCCTTTATCGCAGTGGAATAACTTATTCTTGTAAAAGGTTTTTTAATAACCTGCTTTAAAACATCCGCAACGCCTTTCTGGATCCATGAATCAAAAAACCCCATATCTTCACCGCAGTTTGAAAGAATATCATCAAGCACTGATTTGAGAAAATCCTCTGCCATATCCATATTCAGGTCTATGTCGCAGAATGCCATTTCAGGTTCAACCATCCAGAATTCGGCAAGATGTCTGCTTGTGTTTGAATTTTCGGCCCTGAAAGTCGGACCGAATGTATAGACGTTGCCCAGGGCGCATGCATAATTTTCAGCCTCAAGCTGTCCGGTAACAGTCAGATATGCCTTTTTGCCGAAAAAATCATTTTCATAATCTTCAACCTTTTTTTCCTCGACCGGAAGAGTTGTAACCTGAAACATGTTTCCTGCGCCTTCTGCATCTATGGCTGTTATGACAGGTGAACGAAGCCAGCTGAATCCTTTCCCCTGAAAGTATTTATGAATTGCAAATGCCGTATAGCTTGATACCCTGGCAACAGCGCCGAAAGTATTGGTACGGGGACGGAGGTGAGCGATTTCCCGTAAAAACTCCATGCTGTGCCTTTTTTTCTGAAGTGGATAATGCTCCGGATCAGCATCTCCGAAAATCATTATTTCGGATGCCAGAAGTTCAACAGACTGATTCTGTCCGGGAGATTCATTAAGACTGCCTTTTATCTTTACGCTTACGCCGGTGTGCAGTTCCTGGCTTATCTTTTTAGGATTTATATTGTCGGTATCAATAACTGTCTGAAGACTGGAAAGACAGGAGCCGTCTGTTATTTCAATAAAACAGATATTCTTGCTTTCTCGTTTTGTCCGGACCCATCCGTTAACTTCAAGCACGGTCCCGGGCGACATTTTCAGTATTTCCCTGATTCTGGGCGAAGCGGATTTGTACATATATTTACACTCCATTAAATAAAATATAACATTGATTATATTATATTTTCTTCAGGGTTGTTAATGAATATTCAGATTATTGGAACCAAAAAATGCCGGGACACACAAAAAGCTGTCAGATATTTCAAGGAAAGAAGAATACCGTTTCATTTTGTTGACCTGAATGAGAGAACACTCAGTAAAGGTGAATTTGATAAAATTACATCCAGAATAAAGGCTGAAAATTTAATTGATACGGATTCGAAAACCTACAGGGAACGAAATTACGCTTATCTTGATTTTGATGCGTATGAAGAACTGTTTGAATACCAGCTTATGATGAAAACTCCTGTAATCAGAAACGGTAATAAAGTTACCTGCGGTATGGAATCTGAAACCTGGAAAGGCTGGTTATGATTAAAATCAATGATCTTCATGTAAAAGGCATTAAGGAGATAGTTTCACCTTTGCAGCTTAAGGAAATGCTTCCTGCCGATGAAAAAGTACTTAAACTTGTCTCTGAATCACGAAAAACAATAAGCAATATCATTAATGGCAGGGATAAGCGATTTTTGATTGTTGTCGGACCATGTTCGATACATGATCCTTCTTCGGCGGCTGAATACGCAAAACGGCTTGCCGGACTGCAGGAAAAGATAAAAGGTACAATATATCTTGTAATGCGTGCATATTTCGAAAAACCGCGTACTGCGCTGGGATGGCGGGGGCTTATAATAGATCCTGAACTTGACGGCAGCTACAGAATTGAAAAGGGACTTAAAACAGCCAGAAAAATACTTATTGATATTCTGAAAAAAGGTTTGCCGACGGCTACTGAAATGCTGGATCCTATCATCCCGCAGTATATCGCAGATCTTATTTCCTGGTCTGCAATCGGGGCACGCACGACCGAAAGCCAGATACATCGTGAACTGGCCAGCGGATTATCAATGCCCGTCGGTTTCAAGAACAGCACCGACGGCAGTCTTGATTCCGCGGTAAACGCCCAGATAAGTTCAAAATCCGGACACAGTTTTATCGGCATCGATCAGGTCGGAAGGACGTGTATTGTTTCAACAAAAGGAAATCCAGATACACATATAATCCTCAGAGGAGGTAAAAACGGCCCAAATTATTACGAAGAAAATATTGAAGATGCTGAAAACATACTGAAGGAAAATGGCCTGGTACCGGCACTGCTGATTGACTGCAGTCATGCCAACTCAAGCAAAAAACATGAAAGACAGGCAAGAGTATTCCAGGCAACGGTAAGTCATAAACTTCAGGAATACAGATCGCTGATAGGGGCAATGCTCGAAAGCAATCTGTTTGAGGGGGCCCAGTGCATACCCGAAAATAAAAAGGATCTGAAATACGGTGTATCCATTACCGATGAATGTATCGGATGGGAAGAAACCGAAAAAATGATCCATGAAGCAGATCAGAAATTAAGGAGAGTGTAATATGACTATTCTTTTACTGGCTGAAGGCTTTGAAGAGATTGAGGCTGTTACTGCTGCAGATTTACTTAGAAGAGCGGGAATTGAACTCCTGACTCTGGGTATCGGCTCAAAACAGATCAAAGGCGCACACAATATAATTATAAGTGCCGATATGTCAATTGATGAACTTGATTATGTTCCGGACAACGTTATTATTCCGGGAGGCATGCCCGGGTCATCCAATATCGCCTCTGATGAGAAGGCGTGCGAACTTATAAAATCAGTCGATCGGAAAAAAGGTCTTGTTGCCGCGGTATGTGCCGCTCCCGCTGTTGTACTGGCCCCTCTCGGCATTCTTGACGGCAAAAAGGCAACATGTTATCCGGGTTATGAATCGCATTTCAATGATACCGAATTTACCGGAGACAATGTGGCAGTGGATAAAAACATAATCACCAGCAGGGCTGCAGGTACTGCAGCAGAGTTTTCGCTGGCGATTGTTGAATATCTGAAAGGAAAAGAAGCGGCAGATATTTTAAAAAGCAGAACCCTTTACTGATAACCTACCAGGCAATTATCTGCTTTAGTTCAGGTTTTTCTGCTATCTGCTGTTCCAGTGATTTCTGACGTTCAGCATTAACATATTGCGGATTCTGAAAAGAGTATTTATATTTTGTATGTACATCATATGTATCCGCCATCAGCGAATATGTATCTTCCGTCATAACAAGCTCTTCATCAGTAGGTATAACGTATATTTTTACAGGAGAATCATCGGCAGAAATAACTGTCTCACAGTTTCTTGAACGTGAAACAATGTTTTTCCTTTTATCAAGTTTTATTCCGATGTTTTCAAGATTCTCAAGAGCCTTTTCACGTATCTGCGGATTCATCTCGCCGACACCAGCAGTGAATACGACAGCATCAACTTTGCCGAGTGCGGCAGAATAGGCACCGATATATTTCTTAATTCTGTAACCTTCCATATTCTGTGCAAGCGTACAGAGTCCATCACCCGAATCAATGCCTTTCTGGATGTCCCTCCTGTCAATATATTTACCGGTTATTCCAAGAAGCCCGCTTTTTTTGTTGAGTATCCTGTCAATTTCAAGTGCATCAAGACCGGTCTGATTCATCAGGTAGGTAATAATGGCAGGGTCCATGTCTCCGGACCTTGTGCCCATTATAAGACCTTCCAGAGGAGTAAGACCCATTGATGTATCAAAACTGCACCCGTTTTTTACAGCGCAAATGCTTGCACCGTTCCCGATATGTGCGATAATCAGGTTGGTTTCCAGTGCTTCCTTCCCGAGAAGAACCGCCGCGCGTTTCGCAGTATAAAGATAACTGGTTCCATGAAATCCATACCTTCGTACGCCGTAGTCTGTATACCAGTCATAAGGAAGCGCATACATATATGAAGTGTCAGGCATAGTCTGGTGCCATGCAGTATCAAGTACAGCAGCATGCGGAACATCCGGAAGGGCTGACTGGGCAGCTTCGATGCCGAGTATATTTGCCGGATTATGAAGAGGTGCAAGGCTTGCAACCTTCCTGAATGTTTCAAGAATTTCAGGTGTAATAAGTGTTGATTTGATAAATTTATCACCGCCCTGCACAACCCTGTGGCCGACCGCCTTTATCTGGTCAAGGCTGGAAATAGCTCCGATTTGAGCATCTGTAATTGAATCAATAATAAGCTTTATAGCCTCGTTATGGGTTGGACATTTATGTTCAGCCTCATGATCATCCTTTCCGGTCACAAAATGTTCGATTTTGGATATTGCCTGACCGATCCTCTCTACCATGCCCCGGGCAAGAGTATTTTTATTTTCCCAGTCATACAACTGATACTTAACAGACGAACTTCCGCAATTTAAAGTTAAAATAACCAATTTGATCTCCTGCAGTACTTGGTGATTTAAGTATTTCAAAAATGAATGATAAATTCAACAAAATGTATAAATAAGATTTGTTTTTTTTGAAAAATCTGAATCACAGGCTGTTTTTTGGCAGTTTTTATTCATATATGAAAAAAATAACAATGAAAATTTTCCTTATTGTATTATCCTGTTTACCTGTTTTTCCTGATATTATGAAAACGGTAATTGATGATGCAGCCAATGTAGAAACATATCTGAAAATCAGCAGGGGAAATTATGCATGCGCCTTTTATTTTGAAGGAAGCTGCCTGCTCCCGGCGAAAAGTCTTTTTTTGACTGAATGTCTGATGTTCGGCAAAGCTGATTTTTATGATGTTCTGGACTGTTCATTTATAAGCGGAAAATACTTAAACAGCGAAATAATAAATAAAAAGGGTGTTTCTGTAACAGAACCGGGTAATTATGAAAATTTTTCTGTATTTGCAGAAAAGGGCTGTACAAAATCAGGATTTTTCAGATTCAGGAATACAGATAACTTTTTTATTGACATTATCAGCGGCAAGATTTCATCAGGTATTGTTATTTCGGACATTCACAACAAAAACAGCGGTAATTTCTACGACTATTTTTTAATTAAAAAAACAGCAATTATCAGACCGTATCTTAATGGTTTTTTTGATGTTGAAAACTGGAAAATTTACACAGGCATGATGCTGAATTTTTCTGTACTTGCAGCTGCGGATGTTCTTATGCTTCTGGAAGTCATTTATAAATCAAAACATATTGATATGAATCTGAAAATGTGCTGGTGGTCGGAATATTTTTCAGATTTGTCCGGCGAATGCGGCCTGCCGTTTATATCCTGGAATACATCCGTGGATTTTCACATGCAAAATGCAGTATTGGGCATTTTATCAAAAGGCACAATTTTACGACATGATAATTATCAGGATGAAAATGACTGTTTGTATAATGAAATAAGTTTAAAAATGTTTTTCAGGGAAAATGATTGCGTAAATATCAGATGCAGTCTGGAACTTGAAAAAGCTTTGCTTTCAAAACCAAATATTGATACTGATTCTGAAATTTCAATTAAAAAATCATTTAGTAATCTGAATGTATTCTGGAAATACAGATATTCGGAAAATTATTATGAAATTGAAACCTCAATGGAAACAGGTATTGATTTTAAAAACGGAAACAGTTTTTCAATAGAAATTGATATTCCGGATAATCTGGTAATAAAAACAGGTCTGGAAACGGGAAATTTCAGTTTTTCTTCAGATATTATACTATGCAGGGATAATCTTTCATTTTCCCTGTCAGTTTCATTTAAAAATCAGATAACAGACAGCATATAACGGGCAATTTCGAAATAAATTGTAAGTCCGCATACATCGATAACAGTAGACATAAGCGGAGCTGACATGACAGTGGGGTCCCATCCCATTTTATGAATCAGAAGAGGAGCGAGAGCCCCTATCACTGTTGAAAAAATAACAACAAAAGCAAGAGAAACCCCGACAATCATGGCCTGACCCATACTTACCCAGGGAGGAAGTATGATGCCGCGCAGTAATATAAATATGCCGGTTATTATGCCCATAATCAGACCGACAATCACTTCCTTGAGCATGACCTTTCCGATATCCCTGAAATGAAGTTCTCCGGTTGCAAGCCCGCGGATCATCAGTGTTGCGGACTGTCCACCGGAATTCCCGCCTGTCTGGGTTATTACCTGCATAAAGAAAAACAGGAAAGGAGCTGTAATAATAACTGATTCATAATGTGATACAACATTGGTAGTAACTGTGCCGAGAAATAAAAGAATTATCAGCCAGAACACTCTTTTCTGGACTTGCCTGAATATTGATGTGTCAAGATACCTTTCGATTCCACCGTTCATTGCGCCCATTTTATAAACATCCTCGGTCTGTTCTTCGCGGATAACATCAATAACGTCATCTACTGTAACGATTCCCAGAAGCTTGTGCTGACGGTCGACTACAGGAATGGCATAAAAATCATTCTTCTCAAGAACTTTGGCAACAATTTCCTGGTCGGTACTCTGTTCAACTGTAATCAAATCAGTGGCCATTATATCCCTGACAATAGCGGAGTCAGACGAGGTAAGGAGATTTCTGATGGAAATTACTCCAACCAGACGGTTGAACTGATCAACAACATAAATATAAACAATTGTTTCAACATCTTCAGCGCTCTTTCTGATAAAACTGATTACCTGAGCAACGGTGCGGGAAGAAGGAACGGCCATATAGCGCGGGGTCATTATTCCGGCGGCATCGTCTTCATCGAAGCGCAGAAGAAAAACAGTTTCTTTTTTTACTTCTTCACCAAGGTTCATCCAGACAAGCTTTCTTATATCCGGAGAAACGGACTGCAGAACGTCTGCTATATCATCCGGTTCCATTTCCGAAAGAATAATCCTGATGTTATGTTCGGAGAGCATTTTAATCAGATATTCCTGTGCAATATTGGATAAGTCATTTATAAGAGAGACCTTGGTTTCCATGTCAAGAAGAAGAAAAACCTGTATCTGCTGGTCTTCATTTAAAAGGTCCCAGTTTTCGGCAAGATCAAGAAGAGGAATCGAATCAAGATAACTCTTAATGTCATTTGAAGGAAATGTTTCCAGCATTTCCTTCAATTTATTCATGTCCATAGTTCCCCCTTATATTCAGTCCCAGTTACCGACCAGAAGCACTTCACGCTCCAGCCGGAATCCTTTCTTACTGAAAACTGTATCTTCAATTTTCCTGACTAATGCGAGAATTTCTGCTGAACCGGCATTTCCTTTATTTATAATTATATTTGCATGAAATGGGGCAATCTGGGCATCTCCGACTGATTTACCCTTGAGGCCGCAGCTCTCGATTATTCTGCCGCACGGTTCTCCGAAATCCCTGTTGTTTTTAAAAACAGAACCAGCGCACGGGTATAAAAAATGTCCTTTCAGTTCTCGGTCTTTCAGATTATTATTCATTTCTTTTCCGATATCTGATTTTTTACCTTTTTTGATTCTGAAACCGGCCTGGATAATAAAGATATTTTTCTTCTGAAAAGGACTTTTCTTGTAATCAAAATCAACGGTATTGAAATAATATGTTGAAATTTTCCCGTTTTCATCAATTATCCTTGCCCATTCAAAGATGTCTGATATTTCCCTGCCGTAACAGTGCGCATTCATCCAGACGGCCCCTCCAATAGTGCCCGGCATTCCGTAAATAAACTCAAATCCGGAACATTCATTACTGTATGCATATTCACAGACATCTTTCACCAGAGCACCGCAGTCCGCAATAAGAATATCATTATCAATTCTTATTTGGGACATTTGTGTGGTTTTGATTACTATACCGCTGATACCGCTGTCTGATACAAGAATATTCGATCCGCTTCCAATACAGATATAATTACTGCCGATGGCTTTTCTTAAGTTCATAAAATCATCTGTCGATGACGGAACAATAAATACATCGCATTTGCCGCCTGTTTTAAAGCTTGTATGACATTTAAGGGGTTCATTATAGCTAATAAGAGCATTTATATTGATCTTTTCAATTATTTTTCGTAAAGTTTCCACAGTTTTATTCTACTTGTGCTTGATTATTTATTCTACAGTAACTTGTAAATATTTTTTAACATTTAAAGCACAATTAAAGGAAATATTGTAACATTTATAATTGTTATTTGTTAATTATATGAAGGATATTCTAAAGAATAGCGGAGAGTTTGAAACTTTCTATAAAAATATGTTTACTCTGCTGTACAAGATAACTACTCATATTACAAACAACGAAGAAGCAGCTGAGGATATTTGTCAGGAAGCTTTTATTAAGCTGAAGGAAAAGGCCCCTGTTTTTTCCTGCGAGGAACAAGTCAGGTTCTGGCTTATACGCGTCGCAAAAAATATGGGGTTTAATTTTCTGAAGAGAAAGGGCAGGGAGAGGGCCGCTTACGAAAAAATAACCCGGCAGCCGGAAAGAAAAACCGAGTCGGGTGAAGACCTGCTTCTTAAAAATGAAACAAAAAAGATAATTAAGCAGGCACTGGTAAGGCTTCCTGAAAAATTGAAAGCTCCGCTGATTTTAAAGGAATACGGCGGTTTGAGCTACAGGGAGATTTCCGGGATTCTTGGTATTTCTGAAAACAATGTGAAAATCCGAATTTTCAGAGCCAGGAATTATATATCGCAGATTATTAATCAGGAGGATCTGCATGTGTCCTGATAAAAAGATGATTGCTGCCTATACAGATAATGAACTTGACGAAGAATACCTAGAAATTCTTGAAAAACATTTTGAAATATGTCCTGACTGCCGCGCAATTGCTGAACGGCAGAAAGATATAAAAAATAAACTGAAATCAATTGATAATGATTCTGAAATAACTGACGTTGAGAAAAAACTGTCAAACAGCATAAAAAATACTCAGACTGCAGGAAAACAGGCTGCAAAACACTTCCGGGCTGTTCCTCTTCCCGTATTTGCAGCTGCCGCAGGTCTGCTTGTTTTTTTTGCTGCAGGTTTTTTCATTAAAATTGGAGAAAAGAAAACAAAATCCATTCCGACACAGACTGTGGAAATTGGTGATACAATGCTTCAGGAAGTAAAAAATTATCTGTACAACAGCAATACCGGTACTGAAGAAAATATGACTGTCAAGATATCCGAAAAGGAACTTCAGCAGCTTATCAATCTGCTGTCATCAAATTCAGCCGAAATGGAAGTGACAATTTCTCTGCCAAGCGGGCCGTCTTTTGATATAATAGGTCAGCCGGAAATTATCAGGGGTGATGAATACAGGAGATATCAGAAATGAAAAAAAAGCTGTTTCTGATAATAATTGTTTCATCTTTCGTTTCTTCTGTGTCTGCACAGGATTTCGGTACAATACAGGCGCTTGTTGATCAGGCAGTTGTTATCGAAATTGAAGCCAGAACAGTAGAGACTTTCATGACAGATGAGTCGAACAATGACTCTGAAAATGAATGGAATATGCTGACATCATTCATTA
The DNA here is from genome assembly GCA_964554355.1 of uncultured Spirochaetia bacterium. Classification (GTDB taxonomy): domain Bacteria; phylum Spirochaetota; class Spirochaetia; order CAZKOK01; family CAZKOK01; genus CAZKOK01. The sequence goes on from CAZKOK010000088.1 coordinate 9,817, forward strand.
CCCTTCCGGGCCGTCAGGTAAAATTGTACCTGAAAGGCAATAATATTAATATTACCGCATATCTGACTCCGTATAAAAGTGATGATGGAAAAGTACTGCTTGTGGCCCAGGGTGAAATGAAAGTCACAGATCCGGAAACAGGCACAATAAAGTATTATTCTGATATGAAAAATGTTGATGTGGATTTCGGCGAGCAGGTTATTTATTTCCCGCTTGGATATGCCGGATTGAAAAACAGTAAAACAAATATAGAACTTGTTATTGTTTTATATAAATATAAAGATTACCTCCTGCTTGCAGCAAATAAAAATAAAGAATAAGCTTACTGCTTCGGAGTTTTTACCTGATGATTAATAAAAAAATAGTTATACCTTTGATACTGCTGGCAGGTTCATTTTCCGCTTTCATCATAAGTTCGCTGTTTCTGACAAGAAAACCTGTTATAAACTCAATAAGTCCTGAAGTAGGGCTTCCAGGTGATATTCTTGTAATTGAGGGAAAATATTTCGGAGACACCAGAAACGGCAATGAAGTGAATCTTGCCGGTATTCGTCCGGTATCTGATTCATACAGATTATGGTCTGATGAAAGAATAGAAATATATCTGCCGGAAAAAGAACAGG
>CAZKOK010000089.1:0-10432 GCA_964554355.1 uncultured Spirochaetia bacterium
CAGGAAGTAAAAATAGACCGTTCCTTCATGACAAAGATTGAAAATTCCGAAGAAGGGGTTTCAATACTGCAGGCCATTATCAATATGGGGCAGGCCCTGGGCTACAGGACAGTAATTGAAGGCGTGGAAACCGACACGCAGATGAAGATACTGAAAAAACTGGGATGTGATTACCTGCAGGGAAATCTTCTGTGCGAACCGCTGACTGCGAAGGAATTCTTTAAAAGAGTGCTTAAGGGAAAAGGCTGAATATCAGTAAATGTCAGCTGTTGGTTTTTTTGAACCACAGAGGGCACAGCCTCCCTGTGCCCTCTGTGGTTTAATATTCTTTAATATCTCTTGTATGATTATATATCCTGTATTAAATTAATACTGTTATGTTGTGACTTTGATACCATCATTCAATAATTAATTATGCCCGTCCTCCTCCGGATTATTCCTTCTTTGATCAAATTTTAATCATCACGGTAAGGAAGGAATAAAATATTGAAAGGAAAATTCAACATAAAACTGATTTATCTCGCTGTTTTTTTTCAGAATATCTGCTTCATGTATGTAATTGAAAGGCTGTTCTGGGAATCAAGAGGTATGTCCATAAAGGAAGTGGTTTATACCGAAATAACCTATGTAACCCTTATATCTGTATTGGAAATACCATTCGGCTTTCTGGCTGACAAATTAAAGAGAAAAGCTGTGCTTTTTGCTGCTGTTCTTTTTGATATTGCAGAAATTACTCTGACAATATATGCGCATAACTTTTTTCATTTTGCGCTGGTTGCAGCATCGGCTGCAGTCGGCCACGCACTTGCAGGCGGGACATTCAATTCACTTGTCTATGAAAGTCTGCAGGAAACCGGAGAAGAAACCAAATTCTGTAGAATCCTGGGCAGAATTAATGCCATTGACAATTTCACAGTAATTCTGGCGCTGTTTGGCGGGGGATTTATTGCCGAAGCTGCAGGCATGATCGCTGCTTACCAGCTTGCTTTATTAAGCACAGTTGTTGTCGCGGTCTGCATGGCCCTGCTTAAAGAACCATCAGTCGAAAGGAAAAAGCATGGATATGGAATACGGCAGATGATAAGCAAAAGTCTGGGGCTAACCAGGCAGAACAGAACGCTTGCATCTGCTGTTCTTGGCGGAATAATAATAAATTCTACCATAGTATATCTTGATGAGTTTATTGCGCTGCATTTAAGAGACAACGGACTGCCTGTCTGGTCATTTGGAATCGTAATGGCTGCTGCCTATCTGTCGCGGGGAGCCGGAAGCCTTGCAGCCGGAAAACTCGGCCCTGCAGCAGGCAGCAGAAAATTCTTTACAGGAGCATTGTGCATTTTTTTTATTCTGCAGTTTATTTTCGGATTTGTCTCTGTCTGGATAAGTCTTGCTGTTATTGTGCTTCTCTATACTTTCTGGGGAGGACTGGATGTTCTGACAACTTCCGGTATTCATAGGGCCGCTGAAAATGAATTCCGGGCAACTGCCGAATCAATCTATTTACTGGCTGTACGGCTGGATGGGCTGGCATTCGGACTTGTCTTCGGAATAATTTCCGATATTGCAGGTAGCGGGAAAGGTCTTTCCTTTTCCGCAATGATTGCAGCCGTAATAATCCTGACTGCAGCAGGTATCAGGAAAATAATCAGGAACATAAAAAAAGCACCCGTCCAGGCGGGTGTTTTTATTGATGGAGAATAATTCTACCAGTCAGACATGCCGTCATCTTCAGGATACCAGCTGATACCTGTAACCATGGCAGAACCGGCATCATATTCCATACCGTTAAGGTCGATATATGCCGTAACCAGGTCATAATCACCTGCCGTCAGGTCAATAGGGTCGGTTGTTCCTGAATATGGCGTGCCGGCGTCTGCAGTTACCGCTACCTCAAGGCTAATCCAGTAAACATCATTTATACCAGTGTTATAAATATAATATTCTATTTCTACATAGCCTGACTCGGAGTATTCGTTATTGAATTCCCAGGAAATCTCGTTGGGAAGTACACATCCAAAAAAAGCAGCTGCAAGCGCAGCGAGAATAATTATTCTTAAAGAAGTTTTCTTCATTTTCCAATTCCTCCTTGAATATACTAATTTTATCGCTTTTTTACCGGATATCCAGTATTTACCGGATTATTTTCAGATTTCCGTATCAGTATTTAAACACCCGGGAAATACAGAACTGTCACTCTTTTGATATTCTGTGTTAAATGACTTCCCATATTACTAACATCATATTATTATAAACTCTGTTCCAAATGAATACGGCAGCGGAGAATAATCAAAATAAAGCAGCTATGAAAAGATCGCGATTAAAAAACTTTTTTTATGCAATACTGATTTCAGCATTCTTTATCTCAAGGCTTGTAATAGAAAATGTCTCTCTCAGAATTATTACCCGTAATTATCTTGAATTTTATGCTGTTTACAATCTGACGTTTATCCTGCTTCTGGTTTTTATATTTATACTTGTTTTTATTCCCGGAAAACCCTGGTTATTAATAACATTCTATACCCTGTACTCGCTGTATCTTTTTGCGCAGATAAGCTATTTCTATTATTACGATAACCCCATGGACCTTTTTGGAGTGCTTACCGTGGCCGGAGATGGACTCAATGCATTCATCAGGGGCTCCGTGCTTATAAGATTTGAGATGTTCGTGCCGTTTCTTGACCTTCCGCTTCTGGTTTTAAATGTTATTTATTACAGGAAAATACACTGGAGACTTATTGTAATAGAAAAAAAGACAGTTATTGCCGTATGTTCAGTGACTCTTTTTGTTCTTATCCAGGGTTCAGTACTGCTGGTAAATTATAATAAAGAAGACAAAACGGTCCAGAAAATAATCAGCACAAACGGCAGCCTTCTGTATTCGGCAGTAAAATCCTCATTTTTCCCGCCTGTGCCTGAACCCATGCTGTTTGAGAATGTTGAACAGGACGGAACAGTTATTACAAGAGACGAAGACGGAAATATTGTGGATATAAAAAACAATCCGGACTACGGCTATAAAAAATGGACAGGATCATCTGAAAATCCGCCCAGTTTTCTTCTGATTCAGGTGGAATCCCTTCAGTCCGGGCTGGAAAGAATAAAGCATAACGGCCAGCTTGTAATGCCCTATCTGAACAGCCTTACAAGGAATTCAGTTTACTATCCCTACTGCTATTCATATCATAACGTGGGCGGAACATCTGATGCCGAAGTAAGCATATTCGATAATATAGAACCGGCTGACGGTAAAAGAATGACAAGCAAAAATTTTATGCATGAAAACAGTTTTATCAAACTTCTTGCTGAAACCGGATACCAGCGCCTTGCATTTCACAACTATATAAAGTCATTTTTCAACAGGGAAATCGGATACGAAAGGATCGGTTTTTCGAGGTTTCTTGATTTCACCGATATGGAAATGACAGGCCATATGTGGGGGTCGGAAGACAGGCAGATGTTTGAATATATCCTGAATCACAGCGACAGCTGGACCGAACCTTTCATGTTTTATGTAATTACACTGACATCCCATCCGGGTTTCGGTCATATAGTTTTCTATTATGATGCAGAATTCCTCAATGACATAGAGAAGGAAAGAGACCGGAATGCACTGAAAAGTTTCAATTATGTCGATCTTCAGCTTTCGGTTTTCATTCCGCAGTTCAGGATGGAATTCCCCAATTCCTATATTTTTATATTCGGCGACCATTCTCTGGCCACTGTCGATTTCGCAGGACATCTGAAAAGATCAGCTGTTTCATATGAAGGGAATCTTCTTGAGTTTGTGCCGCTTTTTATCCTCACCCCGGATTCAGGGGCAGAACAGCACCCGTATGATCTGGCATCTTTTCATGATTTCGGTCCGACTGTTCTTTCATTAAGCAGAAGACCGGAAGGAGAAGATTATATTCAATATCCTGCATACGGAGGATCACTCTTTTTTGACGAGTATGAAAAAATGTCTGTGCCGGTCAATAATAAAAAATATGACAGAAAGCTGCTTCTTAATCTGATTAAAGATAAAATTGAACCCTGTTTTACGGAAAGCACTGCATACCAGAATTAATAATTCGTTATCCGGTCAGCGATATTCAGATCAATTCCAAACTCTTTTTTTATATCTGAACATATCCGCAATGCAGATTCATGATTATCAGCAGCCAGCCAGAATGCGCCGCCTCCTCCGGCCCCGCTCATTTTACCTCCGCTGCTGCCGAGTCCTGTTGCTGTTCTTATTATTCTGTTTACAATATCCGTGCTTAAGTGAAGTTCTGAAAGCAGTTCATGGGCCTCAAGGGCCAGTCTCCCGGCTTTCATGAACTGACCGGAATTTGCATCGGAAAGCAGGTTTGTAAATTTACTGCTGCAGTTTCCAAGGCGGCCCATAATACCGGTTATATATTCCGGATTTTCCTTATACGCTTTTCTTATTCCGGAAACAAGTTCTTTGGTGCTGCCCTTGCGCGGCACCGCCCCGTAAATAACGTTAAAATCAGGCCAGGGAAGGACTTCCCTTTCGGGTAGTGCGCCGCCGCCGAAAACAAATGATCCCGCTGTATCGGAGCAGGAAAGACCTGTGTCTATTCCGGAAGGTGTTCCATGAAAATATTTTTCAAGTTCATTGGCCAGACACCAGACATTTTCAGGTTTTCCCGAATATTCTCCGTACGGCCCGCCTTCCTGAACAAAATATTCCGCTGCAGCCGTGCATAAAGCGGCTGATGATCCCAGTCCTGATGATACGGGGATATCCGTATCGATATAAAATTTTCTGTCCAGAAGATCTGAATACATGCTGAAGTTTTTCCTGATATAGCTGAAAAATCCGGCCACTGCTTCTTCATATCTTTCAAGACCGCCGCAAAGCGTGATTTCCGCTCCCCCGCCGTGAACAGACAAACTGACCGTACATTCAAGCGGAATACCGCAGGCCGGATAGCCGTATACAGCACAGTGTTCTCCAAAAAGAAGCAGTTTTCCCCTGCCTGTGAATTTCCTTTCCACTCTAGACCTCAAATAATTCAATTTTCCGGATGTCAGGTAAATTATCCGGAAACTTGTCTGAAAAGACAAGAATCAGTTCATTCCCGGCCCCGGATGCCTTGCAGACAGCATTGCTGTTGGCTGAAAGCCCTTCGGGTATATCAAATTCGGCGGATACACCGATTTCGCTGCCCAGCCGCTGCCCCAGTTCCCTTATTTCATTTATCAGGGGGACTGCATCATTCCAATTTTCAGCATCAATCAGATTAAGGATTAATTCATTTGATTTTGCGGTATATTCGGAACATTTTTCCGGATTGGCTTTCTTCCACTCACTGTAACCGTAAACCGATTCGATCGTGGAAACAGGATTACTGCCCCGGAAACAGCCGATAAACCTGAGCCAGGGAAGAGCCGTCCTTTTAATTTTCCTGCTGCTGCCTCCGGTAAAAAGATTAATACCTTCGGAAAGGCTTGTAAAAACATCATATCCGGATCCCGCTTTCCCCTGAAAAGAGGAATGGGCAAGAAAGGCCGTCTGCATTATGACCTCCCGGCTTAGCTCTTTCCGCCAGTCCTGAAGTTCAAGAATCGCTTTTACAGCGGCGGCGGCAGATGCTGCGCTTGATCCGAATCCAAGTTTTCCGTCCTCCGATGCCAGGGAAGATGAATCGATGCTTACCTTTTTTGCAGACAGTTTCCTGCCCATTGATTCAGCCAGCTCACTGCACTTCATCCAGCAGCAGTACAGCAGGTTTTTCTTTTGGGATTTCATGGATGGCTTAAGTGGATCATATTCCCATACTTCACTGCCCTGCCGGCCCGAAAGCCGTGAGCCTTCAGCGGCCGACCAGCTTACCAGAGGATAAACGGCCGCACTTAAGCCCAATCCGTTTTCTTCAAGGACTGCATATTCACCAAAAAGAAGAAGATTGCCGGGAATTACTCCATCCATTGTATTACCTTCAAAACTTATTTATAACAGGACTGCTCCCGATTCTGTCTTCGATAACTGAAATATCCGGAAATTTTCCCCTGATTTCTTTCATGACATCTGAAGAATGATCTTTCATGCATAAAATTTTGACCTGGGGTCCTGCATCCATTGTCTCCCAGACTGGAATTCCGTTTCTTCTTAAATCTTCACATAATTTTATAAGCATCAGACTTTCCGGCTTCCAGTAAACCAGCGGCGGGTCCGAAGAAAACATGGTGGAAAACATCCTTAAGTAACTCAGCCGCATCAGGCTGCCGAGATCATCCAGATCATTATTCCTGAAAGCCGCAAGGGCCCGGCGGAAAACATCCTCCGAATCCCTGACCCAGCTTTTATAGAATGGAGATGTCCGCCTGCTGTTTTCCATGGCGCTGCGTGAAGAAAGCTCTTTTTTCTCAGCACTGACAGATGCAACAAGAATACGCAGATCTTTCCAAAAAGAAGAACAGTCAACCGGCTCTGCAGACCGGCTGCCTCTGCGCAGGATCACTGCTCCGCCGAACACAGCCCTTGCTGCAGATGCAGAACCAAGTCCTGCCGCTGCAGAAACCTGCGAATCACTCATTTCCGGAGCGCTGAGTCCCCTCAGGCAAAGAGCAAGCGCCGCAAATCCGGATGCAGAACTGGCAAAGCCTGCGGCAGTCGGAAAGTTATTTCTGCTTTCGCAATGGAAATAATCCCGGCTTCCGCTGATTTTCCTGAAATTGTTAAAAAAAGACTTAAATCTTTCAGCCGGCTGCTCTTCTCCGTCTATAATTACGCAGTCCGCATCATCCGTTTTTTTAACGGTTGTAAATGTCTTTATCGAATCCAGCGTAAACGCAAAACTTGAGGTTGCCGGAATATTTTTTTTGTCACCAGCCTTGCCCCAGTACTTGATCAGCGCCAGACTGGGAGAAACTTCAGCTTTTATTGTTTCAGCCATTTGAAATTCCTGAATCATTCTTGCGGGCATGCAGCTGCATATGTCCTTTCTGAATGCCTTCGGTAACAAGAGCAAAAAGAGCCGCAAAATTCTGGGCAAGCCCCAGGCTTGCCGCCGCCATTGTTAATTCGCGGCTGCTTTCAACACCAAGAAGTTTAATTGAAGCTTCAGCCGCAGGATGATACCCCGTCGTGCCTCCGGTCAGGGCAAGCGGAAGAGGTAATTCAACAGAACCATGCAGATTTCCGTCTATTATCTGATAGCGAGACAAAGGCCGGTAGGTCCCGCCCGAAGATGCATGGAAATGAACTGCGCTTTCAAGCGCCCTTGTGTCATTTGCACAAGCAAGGGCCAGTGCGGAAATCCCGTTCATTATTCCCTTATTGTGCGTCACTGCTCTTTCCGGATCTGCTTCGGCAATCCTGAAGGCTTTTACTATCCTCTCTGCAGCTTCGGGGCCTGAGTACGGTCCTCTTTTCAGTGCATTGACGGGTATTGAAAACTCAGCCCGGGCTATCCGTTTTTCTGCTGAATTTGTAAGGATGGCCATTATAACCGGACAGCCTGTTTTCAGACTGAGGAATTCTGCGGCTTCCTCACAAATTGTATTTATCAGATTTGCACCCATGATGTCGCAGACATCGACAGTAATTTCTGTTTTCAAAACCTGGACAGAAGGCAGAAATGAAAACCCGATGTCATACAGTCCTCCGCCCCGCTTTTTCATGTTTTCAAGTTTTTTCCCGGCAAACTCTGCAATTTCCGGCTTAAGGGATTTAATCTTTTCGAGTGTTTTTTTACTGCCGCCGCCGAGAAAAATCTGTCCCGTCACAAGCGAAGGGGCCGGTTCCGCCCTGAATCCGCCGCAGCGGTTTATAATCACACAGGCATATGATGCCGCCGCGATTACAGAAGGCTCTTCGGTTGCGAGAGGAAGACAATAGCTTTTCCCGTTTATGATAATTTCAGGGACTATCCCCAGTGGGACCGGTACGGCTCCGGCTGCGTATTCAATCATTGAATCAATGCTTTCCAGGTATTTTTTCTGACCGGCAAGTCCGTCGAAATTTTTGTTTATACCCAGTTCCTCAAGCAGGATCCTTCTTTCTTCAATTAACATTTTACGGAAACGGTCAGGAATCTTCATTTATTAAAAATCCCTTTATAGCCGGAGACAACTGATTTGAATTTATCTGAATACAGGAGCCGCAGCAATTTAAGCTGATCAATTTTCAGACATCCTGTCAAAGCCATTACTCCGCGGAAAACATATTCGACTGAACGGACCAGTTCGATGGCTGCTTTTTCCCCGCCTGCCTTTACCGCTTTTATAAAAGGCCCGGCCATGGCCGACAGTGAAGCTCCCATGGAAACTGCCTTTACTGCATCCATCCCGCATTTAATTCCCCCCGAGGCAATAAGAGGGAGTTCTCCCTGATTCAGGTAAAGACTTACAGCCGCAGGAATTCCCCATTCCGCGAATTCCTGCGCAGTCGCCTTCATGAAACCGGACTGCCGTTCCCTTTCCACGCTTATCCAGCTGGTTCCGCCAGCACCGGCCAGGTCGATATACGCCGCTCCGCTTTGATGGAAAAAGGCTATGGTTTCCGGATCAAATCCGCAGCCTGTCTCCTTGACAATTACCGGAACTGATGACATCGGAATAAATTCTGCAAGACTCTCTTTCAGACCGCGGAAATCCCGGTCGCCTTCGGGCTGGAAAAACTCCTGCCCCGGATTTACATGAACGGCAATGGCATCAATACCGAGATCTTCGCCTATACCGATAATTCTTTTTCGGTCTGCGTCCCTCAGCTGAATAAGGCCGATATTGCCGATTACCGGCACGGAAGGGGCATATTTTTTCAGATTGAAATGCTCCTTCAGATCAGGTTTTTCAAGCAGAATTCGGAAGGACCCCATACCCACAGGGATTTTCATTTCTTCTGCAGCAAGCGCCAGTTCCCTGTTTGCGCTGAAACCTTCGGCGGAACCGCCCGTCATGCATGAAATCATCAGCGGAAGTGATATTTCCGCATTAAGAAAACGCGTGCCTGTATTAATTTCATCAGCATTTATTTCCGGAAGGGCATTGTGTACAAAATCTATTTCATTGAAAAGATGTTTTGATCCGGACTCAATTCCGTCAGAATTCAGGCAGATCTCCAGATGCCTTTTTTTCCTTGAGGTAATATCATTCTTTCCGTTTATATCCATATCCGGTAAATCTCCTGAAATAAACATCAGTCCGGCCTTTAAAAAATAATTACAGCAGCATAAAAACTGTTCTGTTAATAATAGGTAATGGCGGTTGGGCTGTCAATCAGCAATTAATTCCATCATTATACAAAGCATAAATGATATGAAAGTATATCGTTTTTCTCCCTGAGTCCTCTGCCCCTCCGTGAGCAATAAAACCATTGACTCTGAAAACATGAAGACTCTCTGACTATTCAAAAATTCATATCATATTTACTGAAAATATATTATAAAGAACTATCATGCTGGATTATTTCGCATCATGCAAAAAGGAAATTGATAAATTCCTCAAGGAATACCTTGGTAAAACAGGAAAGGACCTCGCCGTAATCAATAATTTCGGACCGCTTGCCGCCAAAGATCTGTATGATTTTACATCAAGAGGTAAAATGATAAGGGGAGGCCTTGTCTTTCTGGCAGACGAAATATGCGTCGGAAATACGGATAGAGAAGCACTGATTAAAACAGCTGCTTCACTTGAATTGCTTCAGTCTGCCTTGATTATTCATGATGATATAATGGACAGGGACCTTGAAAGAAGAGGCCGGCCGAGTATTTTTGCCCTTTATTCCGAAAGGGTCAGGGAAAATACTGAAGATTACTATCATCTCGGCGAATCTCTGGGTATTTGTGCAGGCGATACATCTTTTTTCTGCGCTTTTGAACTGATTTCGAAACTCCAAGTATCCGCAGAAACCAGAATAAAGCTGTATGAAATAATCTCGCATGAAATGCAGGTGGTTGCGACCGCCCAGATGCAGGACATTGTTAACGGCAGCTGTCCATCTTTCCCGGCAAGGGAAGAAATCCTCAATCTGTATAAATATAAAACAGGAAGATACACATTTTCGCTGCCGCTTGCCGCCGGAGCAGTCCTTGCAGGAACCCCGGATGAACAGATTAAGGCCCTTGAAGATATGGGTGAAATTATGGGGATCATTTTCCAGATACGTGATGATCAGCTTGGCCTGTTCGGAGACAGTGAAAAAACCGGAAAACCTGTCGGTTCGGATATCAAGGAAGGTAAAAAGACGCTTCAGATGTATGAACTGCGGGAACTTCTGCCTGATGCTGATAAAAAACTTCTTGACAGTACGCTTTCGGACCGGAATACAGGCAGCAGCTGTATTAGCAGAATTCTGAAATGGTTCGGGGATTATTCAATCCGGGGGAAAATGGACAGCATTATGAATGAATATGAAACAGAATTAAAAAAAAACATTTCCATCTTTCCTTCACAAAACCCGAAGGGAACCGGGAAACTGCTG
>CAZKOK010000090.1:0-10387 GCA_964554355.1 uncultured Spirochaetia bacterium
AAGATTCAAACGGCTGGCTGACACTTACGGTCAATCAGGACGAGGTACAGCTGCTTGAGGTTCTTAACTACACAATGAAAAGCTTTCCTGTCAAGGATGTGAAAATCGAGGAAATATCACTGGAAGATGTAATTATCAAAACCTATGAGGGCGCTTTGGAATAAATGGGTAACCGCATAGTGAAAACAATCAAAGCATATTCTTCAATTGTCAGGAACATGCTGATAACCACTCTGAATTTCCGGATAGATTTTATTTTCAGGCTTCTGGGTAATATTATATATATAATTCTCATATATTATCTCTGGAAGGCTATTTATGCCGGACAGGATCAGCTGAAAGGTCTCTCCTTCCCCGATGCATTTGCATATCTCGGAATAAGTTCAACAATATTTGTAATGGTAAACACATCAATGGACTGGTTTCTGTCCAGTTCGATAATTCACGGAAGGATCATGATGGACCTGATCCTTCCTCTGGACTATCATATGTATCTGATAACAAGGTCTGCAGGGATATTTATTAATGGCTTTACTACATCAGCTATACCTTCCACAGCTTTTTTGATTTTTGTTTTTAATGTTCATATTCCCGGCGGAATAAACATTCTGCTTGGATTTGTTTCACTTGTTTTTTCTTTTTTAATATCAGCCAATTTTAATTTCATAACCGGAAGCCTCGCTTTTTCGTCACAGTCTATCTGGGGTATAAAAATAATAAAAGACAACACCATTTTGTTTCTTTCAGGGGCAATAATCCCGATACAGTTTTTCCCGGCTGCTGTTCAGCCTTTATTAATGGCCTTGCCCTTCCAAACCATGTTCCATACTCCCGCAATGGTCTTTCTGGGAAGGATTGAAACGGCCGAATCAATAAAACTGATTTTACTTCAAATCGGATGGACAATAGCCCTCTATTTTGTCGGGCGTTTCTTTTTTCATAAACTCAAGGTCAAGATAACGATAAACGGCGGATAGAATGAAAACAATAGCATTTTACCTGAAAATCTACAGAAAACTTGCTGCTGCCTATCTTAAAGGACTTATGTCCTTTAAAGCAGATTTTATTCTTGGAATGTTCGGAGTTCTTTTCATGAATATCCTCGGAATACTTTCGATTGTGGTTATTTTTAAGACCATTCCTGTTCTTGCAGACTGGAATTATTATGAACTTGTTTTTATGTATGGATATTTCCTGGCGATCTCACTGCCTTTCGGGTTTTTCTTTGAACGAATGTGGCACCTTGGAGAATGCATCTGGATGGGAGATTTCATACTTTATTATTTTAAGCCGCTTAACATACTTTTCAGTTTTGTTTCTGAAGCAATCGATATAAGAATAATCAGTCAGACAATTCTTTCCTTTGCCCTTCTTATATATTCAGGGACAAAGCTCCAGCTTGACTGGAATATTCTTAAAATTCTGTTTTCAGTCCTGTTTTTTACAGGATCTTCACTGGTATTTCTGGGAATGAGGATTGCCTCATCAGCAACTGCGTTCTGGACAGGTCAGAACCATTCAATTATGGATTTCCTGACTAAACTGCATGATTTTTCTAGGTATCCGTTTTCAATCTTTTCAAAACCGCTTCAGTTTATTTTTACCTATATTCTTCCCTATGTTTTTATCGCCTATTTTCCTGTAAAAATACTGCTGCGTGAAGATGAGTTCACAATTTCCTGGCTGTTAACGCCGGTTGTCGGTATAATCGTAATGGCATTCGCCTGCTTTGTCTGGTCGATAGGCGTACGCAGCTATACGGGGACGGGATCATAAAAAAAGTTCGTTCCGGTTTATTCCCTTCCATCCCAGCAGTATGTGCAAAGTTTTTCTGCAGGCAGACCAATTGCCGCTACAAGATCGTCCAGTGTCTGGTATTTAAGCGAAGTCAGGTTCAGTTTTTTCCCGATATTTTTGACCATGATACAGTATTTTTCAGACTTCGGATCTGAATACTGATCAAGATATTTATCATCGCTTCTTTCCAGATTTTTTATCTCCTTTCTTGCTGCAAGATCAAGTTCCGATCTGGAACGCGAGAAATTCAGATATTTGCATCCGAAAACAAGCGGCGGACAGGCAGGTCTCATATGGACCTCTCGTGCTCCGTATTCATACAATCTGTCAACTATGTCCCTGAGCTGTGTCCCCCGGACTATTGAATCATCACAGAACAGGATTCTCTTTCCTTCTATTATTTCACGTATGGGAATCAGTTTCATTCTGGCAACCAGATTTCTGTGCTCCTGGTTCTGAGGCATAAAGCTGCGTGCCCAGGTCGGCGTGTATTTTACAAAAGGCCGGCTGTAGGGAATTCCCGCTTCGTTTGCATATCCGATCGCATGTCCTGTGCCTGAGTCCGGAATGCCTCCGATAATATCAACTTCCACATCATCGGCCTTTGCAAGGGCTTTTCCGCATTTGTATCTTACATCTTCCACATTTATGTTCTCATAACTTGAAGCAGGATAACCGTAATATACCCACAGGAATGCACAAATCCGCATTTTCTCTTCGGCCGGCACTATTTTTTCTACCCCGTTTTCGGAAATAAAAACGATTTCCCCGGACCCGAGATATCTGTCAACCTGATAGTCAAGATTCGGGAAAGCACAGGTATCCATGGTAACAGCAATGCTTTTCTCTTTTTTTCCAAGAATTACAGGAGTTCTCCCAAGGTAGTCCCTTGAGGCATAGATCCCTTTTTCTGTAAGCAGGAGGATCGAGCATGACCCTTCAATTTTCAATTGCGCTTTTCGTATGCCTTCTTCAAAACTGCTTCCCGAATTTATTATAGTAGCAACAAGTTCGGTCGGATTTATTTCGCCTCCGGTCATTTCACTGAAATGGGTCAGCCGGTCGCGGAAAGCTTCTTTTGAAAGCTGTCCAAGGTTTTTTATTACGCCTACAGTAACTATTGCATAATTGCCCAGATGCGAGCAGATAAGCAGAGGCTGGTCTTCATAATCACTGATTGCCCCAATGCCTTTACTGCCCTTAAGCTTTAAAATGTCATTTTCAAATTTTGATTTGAACTGGGCGTTTGTAATATCATGTATAAACCTGATAAAACCGTCACCGTTCCATACAGCAAGCCCGCCTCTTTTTGTCCCGAGATGTGAATGATAATCTGTTCCGTAAAAAAGATCTGCAATACAGTCTTCTGCAGATACCACGCCGAAAAAACCGCCCATAAGAATATTCCTTTAATATTTGATATTTATTTATATAATGATTTTTCAGATTTTAAAAGATTTTTTACATTAATGTATAAAATTCGTCATTTCATGAAAAAGAAGCTGCCGGATCTTTTAAGACCGGACAGCTTTCTGTATTAAGTTTGATGATTTTATCTAAATTATGCCAAGCATAAAAATCGAAGCCACAAGTGCAAGGATTGCATAGAATTCAGGGAATACAGCAAGAATGAATGTATTACCGAATACATTGTGACCTGATCCGACTGCCGAGATTCCTGCAGCACAGACCTTACCCTGCTGAATAGCAGATATCATTGCGGCAAGGCCCAGGGCAATACCTGCACCCAGGATAATTGAGCCCTGATACAGAGTCATGTCTGCACCCAATTCCTTTATTTTACCCTGATATAAAAAGAAACTCACAAAACCGTAGAGTCCCTGTGTTGCAGGCAAACCTGATAAAATAAGGTTTGACCCAAACGTTTCAGGTCTCTTTTTTATTGCGCCAATGGTACTCTGACCACCTATTACCAAACCTATTGCAGAACCAAGTCCTGACATCCCAATCATAAGACCAAGACCGATACCTGCAAATACTACAGCTATTCCACCTGTCATTTTTTTCCTCCATTATTTGTGGCTAATTTCTTTACAAAAGGATTATACGCCTTCCCGCCTCCGGAGAATCCTACAGCTCTGTAGAATTCAACAAATGTAAGGCGTAAAGGATGAACAAAAGCCCCGAGGGCTCCCAATGCGAATGTAAGGCCATGTCCTACAAGAAGTACAAGGACCATAAAGATAACAGAAATTACATTTGGCGAATCACCCTTGATAAGCATTGCAATTTCATTCATGGCACCGCCGAGAAGCGCACCTGAAAGACCCAGGGCAAACAGTCGGACATAAGAAAGAAAGTCTCCCAACAGACCAACGGCAATATTATAAAGTTCCCAAAGGCCTTTTAAAGGCCTTATCCATATTTTACTTTCCAGACTGTTAAAAAACAGAATAAAAACTATTCCGACAATTAAAAACCCGGGGAATATGGACATTCCATATGGAATCGATGAGAAGAATTTCCCGAACTGAACAGGTCCCATAACCAGACCCGGAGCCATTACAAGTATCAGAAGCGGGAAAACTCCAATCATTATAAACATTATACCAAGAGGTACCATCATTCCGGCTATGCCGTGTTCTTTTGTTTTATTAATCATCTGCAGAACAAGCCCAAATAGCATCTGTATGATTCCAAGCACGAGTGCAAAAAGCATGGGAGAGTTCGTGTCATTCGGATCTGAAAAAATGATAATACTCTTAATACCATTCGGTAAAAGTGAAAGTTCATTCAGCTGGGTACCGAATAATGTATTCAGAATTACGCCGGCGATTACAGTTGTTATTCCGAAAATCAGACCAAGCTTAAGAAATGAGGCAATGCTTTTTTTTCTCATGGCAATAAGTAAAATTATTGATCCAATCAGAATTATTGAGCCGTATCCGACATCCGCCAGACATACCCCGAAGAAAAACGCAAAGAACGGCGCAAGAAAAGGAGTTGTGTCCAGTTCTGAATATTTCGGAAGCCCGTACATCTTTGTAATCGGTTCAAAAAGCCGTGAAAAAGTCCTGTTTTTAAGTTTGACCGGAGTCTCTTCCCTGTTTTCCGGCTCTTCAAGAACATAAACCAAATCTTTTGAACCAAGAAAAGTTTCCACATCTTTAAGCACTGATACCGGAATATATCCGCTAAGCTTCAGGATTTCACCATCAGCTTCGGGAATAAGCCTCAGGGTGGTAAGAAAATATTCTTTCTGATCTTCAAGTTCAACAAGTTTTTTCTCTATAAGGTCTTTCTGCCTGTAATATGCCCCAAGCAGTGATTCTATTTCTGCAATTTTCGTTTCTGTTTCTGCAAGTTCTTTATTAAGTTCAGTCATTGATTCACCGGGCAGAATATCTTCCTGAAGTCCGGGGATTTCGTTAATGCTTTCAGTCTTATCAATAATAATAAAATGAATGACCTTATGATGTTCAGCTATTATTTCAACATGGTATTCAGACAAATCCAGTCTGGTGAATTTTGATTTGGTTACAGAGAAGAAACGCAGCCTGACATCTTTTTCAGCCAGTTTTGAAAGTATTTCCGGATTATAACCCTGCCATGGCTCGAGACTCATCATCTGTTTGTGTATTGCCTCGCGCTGAACATGAAGGTGGGTTAACGAAGATACAAGTTTGTCAGCTCCCTCACACAGTTCTTCTGCTGTTTTGAACTTTGCAGGCTTATGTGTAATATGATTTTCCTTATGCTCATGCAGGTTCTGTTCTGTTTTTTTAAGCGTAATAATACGGTCCTGAATCTCTGTGATGCCCTGATTATCTGCAAAACTTTCGCCTTCGATATGCATCACGCCCAGTTCCTGAAGTTCACTGATAAAATTTTCATGCGAAGAGCGGAGCACAACAAGCGAAAGTTTTTTCATCTTTTCAATCATGCTACCTCCTCTTCTGCCTGGCGGCTTTTTGTCATTTTCTGGGCTGCCTTTTCGAGGTTTTCAACATCTTCCAGGTATCTTTTGATCTTGAGTATTGATTCTGAAAATTCAGGAATCTGGACTTTTTCGTAAAGGTTTACCTTCTGGGTGGTTTTCTTCCGCGCATATTCAAGCATTTTGATTCTTTTATGCATAATCGTTATTTCAACAACGATTTCGATAAGCTGCTTGACCATTTCTATTCCCCAGGTTATCCATGCAGGTGCCATAAATGAAGAATACGGAGCTATATTGTAAACAACCTTTTCCAGAGCGGGCACCTTGATTCCTGCCACATTGTCTTCCCTGAGTTCCACGGATTCAAAGTGCACAAGTTTTTCGGGAAATTCCGCCCAGAGCGATGCATTCCTTGCAAGCTGGCTCATTTTATCATCAAGCTTTTTCTCCTGGTCGTGGAGCAGGCTTTTCTGCTTCTTGATTGTAACGCGCAGATAAGCTTCCTTGCTTTTAAGGGTCGGCAAAGCACTTATGCGGATTTTCAGCTGTTTCTGAAGCTGCTGCATCGAGACTTTATTGTACTGAAATTTAACAGCCATAATTAAAGCCTTACCTTAATTCCCTTTCCAGAATTTGTCCATGATGGCTTTCTTGATACCTACTTCTTCTCTGGAGAAGTATTTGACCAGAAGGTCCCAGGCCACATCAAGCATGGCGTCCGTATCAAGGTCTACATCAATTGCCAGAAGTTTATCTGAATATTCTTTGGCAAAATCCATTGCCCTTTTGTCGTAATCTGTCAGGTCAAAACCGTTGTCCCTTTTTGTTTTGGCATCAGCAGCATCAGAATAAAGACGAACGGCAGCATTCATTACCTGGGAATGGTCTTCCCTTGTCTTCTTGCCGATTACCTGCTGCTTAAGCCTTGAAAGCGAGCGGAACGGATCGATAATTACCTTGCCGATATCGGAATCAGTCCGCAAAAAGAGCTGCCCTTCTGTAATGTATCCTGTGTTGTCAGGAATGGCGTGAGTAATGTCTCCGCCCGAAAGTGTTGTCACCGCGATAATTGTAATTGATCCGCCATCAGGGAACTGGACCGCTTTCTCATAAAGTTTGGCCAGATCTGAATAGAGTGAACCGGGCATTGAGTCCTTTGAAGGAATCTGGTCCATCTTGTTCGATACTATGGCAAGCGCATCGGCATAAAGCGTCATGTCCGTAAGCAGAACAAGGACTTTCTCGTTTTTCTCTACAGCAAAATACTCTGCAGCTGTAAGCGCCATGTCCGGGACCAGCAGCCTTTCCACCGGCGGATTTTCAGTCGTATTTATAAAACTGATAATTTTATCCAAAGCTCCCGCGTTTTCAAAAAGATAGCGGAAATAGAGATAGTCATCATTGGAAAGGCCCATCCCGCCGAGGATAATCTTATCCGCCTTGGCTTTTAGGGCAACATTGGCCATAACTTCGTTATAAGGCTGGTCCGGATCGGCAAAAAACGGTATTTTCTGTCCGGTTACAAGTGTATTGTTAAGGTCGATACCGGCGATACCTGTTGCAATAAGTTCCGAAGGCTGTTCCCTTCTGACAGGATTAACCGAAGGCCCTCCGATTTCCCTTTCTTCGCCTTCAACTTCCGGGCCGTTATCGATCGGCTGGCCATAGGCATTGAAAAACCTTCCTGCAAGCTGATCGGAGACCTTCAGCACCGGAGGTCTGCCGAGAAAAATGACCTGGGCATCAGTTGCGATGCCTTCCGTGCCGACAAATACCTGAAGCGTAACTTCATCACCCTGGATTTTTACAACCTGGGCAAGGCGGTCGTCAACATAGGCCATTTCTTCATTGCCTATCCCCTGCGCATGAAGGGTACATGTAGCCTTGGTTATCTTTGTAATCTTTGTATATATTTTCTGAAAAGCCTGAGACTGCATTATTTCCCCTCCCCGGCATTTACTGCTTCCATAAGTTTCGATTCAAATTCCTTAAACTCCTTCGACTGGAATTCGGCAAAATTCATCTGCTTAAGCCCGTCGATAATCTTCTTGAAATAGGGTGAAACCTGTTCGAAAGACTCAAAACTGTATTCCTTCCCGCAGATCTGCTTTACAAGCCTAAGGCCGTATTCCTGTCTTTCGACAGAAGCATAACGGTCAATCGGATCAAGAGCATCCTGCTGAATAAGCCCGAAGTCGATTACTTCGGATTTCCAGAATTCAACGTGATATTCGACCGGAACTCCGTCGTCTCCGAGGATGTTGATCTGATCGTGTGCTTCCTTGCCTCTTAATACAAGGTTCTTGAGAAACAGAACATCGTTAACCCAGTTTTCACCCGAACGTTCCTTAAGGAACTTCCGGATTTCGGGGCTTTCAAGATATTTTGAGTAACTTTCCAGCGGATCGATCGCGGGATATCTCTTTGAATCGGCTCTTTTCTGCGAAAGAGCATAAAAACACTGGGCCGCTTTCTTGGTAGATTCGGTTACAGGCTCCTTAAGGTTTCCGCCGGCGGGGCTTACCGTTCCAATAAACGTAACGGCCCCTGTCTGACCATTATTAAGATAAACAACTCCGGCCCTTGCATAGAAGTTGGCGATAACTGCGGAAAGGTCCATCGGGAATGCATCAGGTCCGGGAAGTTCCTCGAGCCTGTTGGACATTTCCCTGAGCGCCTGCGCCCATCTTGATGTCGAGTCCGCAAGAAGAAGAATATTCAGGCCCATCTGGCGGTAGTATTCGCAGATGGTCATCGCCGTATAAACGGAAGCTTCACGCGCCGCTACCGGCATGTTCGATGTGTTGCAGATGATTGTTGTTCTTTCAATAAGCTTTCTTCCTGTTCTGGGGTCATCCAGTTCGGGGAATTCGGTAAAGATTTCAACAACCTCGTTTGCACGCTCACCGCAGGCCGCAATTACAATCAGGTCCGCAGATGCGTTTTTGGAAATAGCATGCTGGATAACTGTCTTTCCGCAGCCGAACGGCCCCGGAATAAACCCTGTACCGCCTTCTGCCAGAGGGTTGAATGTGTCGATAATTCTGTAGCCTGTTTCCATCAGGCGGAAAGGTCTCGGCTTTTCGCGGTAGGCACGAACAGGAACCTTGATCGGCCATTTCTGGACCATGCTGACTTCGGTTTTTTCATTTTTATCATTTTTAAGTACAGCAATTTTATCGTTTATCATATACTGGCCTGCATCGGCAATTGAATCAATCCGCCATTTGCCCTGCAGCTTGAAAGGGACCATGATTTTATGGTCGACCCAGTTTTCCTTTACGGAACCAAGCCAGTCGCCGGCCGCGACAGGGCCGCCCTTTTTGGCCAGGGGCTTGAAATCCCATTTTTTATCGTCGTCAAGCGGTGAAGTGTACTCTCCCCTTTTAAGGAAAAGACCTTCTTTTTTATCAAGATCATTCTGAAGACCGTCATAATTCTTGGAAAGAAGACCGGGACCAAGCGTAACTTCAAGCAGACTGCCTGTAAATTCCACCTTAAGCCCTACCTTTACTCCGCGTGTGCTTTCAAAACATTGAAGGCTTGCTGTATTTCCTATGATTTTTATGACCTCGGCCATAAGTCTCTCTTTACCGAAAATTATATAACCAATTTCATTCTGGCTTACAGCACCGGATACTTCAACTGATATCAGGTTGGCAATTACGCCAGTTACTTTGCCGGTAACCATTTTCATTTGCCTCCGTATTATTCTGTATCATCTATTTCAACAGATTTTTTTGTTTGTTCTATTAATGAATCAAGCATTTTCCTGCCTTCTTCTTCATCAAGGCCAAGCCAGCGTTTAACTGATGCAAACTTTACTGCAAATGCGAACACAGCCTCCCTTGAAAACCCGTCCAGGCTTACTGCATCGTCAAGCCACTGCCAGCGGATCCGGTCAATTTCCCTTTCCAGGTCCAGAGGTTCCGCTTTCCCGAATTTTTCAAGCAGCGGTTCAAAAACGCCGATCTCGCCGCCAAGACCGAAATCCGGCGATGAAGAGTGGGCTATCTGCCCGGAAAAATAATCACAGGCCAGAATCTGCTTTTTATATTCAAGCCCGAACTGCCTGTGCGACAGTGCAGTACAGATATTCCGCAGATGCAGTTCAAAAAGAAGATATTCATATACAAATCCATTTTCAAATCTGTCAATCTGGTTATACAGCCTTGTTAAAAGTTCGTCTTCGGGGGTAAGCCCCGGATACGATTTTATGTCTTTTGCCTTGTCATAAAAAAAGTCTGCAATAAAACTGAAAAACCCGTCAGGGTCTGCCTTTAAGTCCGTGAATTCTTCTTTTGTATAAAAAGAGGGAATGACATATTCATCACTTTCATTATTATACGAAACTGCATTTTTAATGTCATTCATGATGAAACATTTTTTCAGCTCCTGAAAGTCGGATCCGGACATTTCTTCCGAACAAAAATCGTGGAAATTTGAAAATGGATGTTTTTTCCAGTCTTCATTAATAACAAGATCGGGAAGACTGGATATCAGATAATAATATCCTCTGCTCACTCTCTGCACTCTTATTTGTATTTTCTGTAACTAAATGTCAAACTTCCGCCAGGTGCTTCCAAATTCTTAAAAATACCCTTTACCATTTTGGAATCTTCATCACGTGCTTTTTTACGTAATTCTTCTGCTTTTTTAAGTTCTTCTTTCGATCTTTTTTGTTTAGTT
>CAZKOK010000091.1:0-10329 GCA_964554355.1 uncultured Spirochaetia bacterium
TTAGTCAGGTGGTCATGGTATTCATTAAAACTGGCGAGTTTCTGGGATTCTTTTAGGGCAAGTTCTGCTTTTTTCCGGTCTGTTATATCAACAATGGAAATTACAAAACGTCCGGAATTCGGAATTGGAGAAATATTTTTGCTGATATGGAATTTATCATTGTTTGTATCGGTAAGGATGCATTCATATTTTTCACAAATGCAGTCGTTCTTTTCATGATTCTTCATGAAATAAAGTATTTTCTCCCGGTCTTCGGCTGTTAGTATTTCAAGCCATAATTTTGTATTTATCAGTTTTTTTTCGGATAACCCGTAATAATTCCGGCCGTCCAGATTGGTCGCCGAGATTGTACTGTCTTCTTCTGCTATGAAAATTACAGTTCCTGTATTTTTAAAAATATGCTGATATATTTCATGTTCAGGCAGTATGGGTATATCAGCCGCGCTGTTTTTCACAGGTTCCTCCAATAAACTAGTCGAGAAAATTATCAGGACATTTTTTCATCTAAACTTACTGTTTTTGAACCGAAAAACAGGGGCGAAAACCTATTTTTTTTCTATCCCCGATTTTATTTTTTATTATATTAGCACATATTATGAAATTTAACTATTTTTTTTGTTAAAAATGTGAAAATTTCACATCAGTCAGCTGATAAGGTAATTATATTTATATGAGGATTTGAATCTTCTTTTTGATGCATATTTAAGCAGATCAACAATAATTTTCTCGTTTATACCGGCAGATTTATTAATTACCGAGACGGAAATAAAGTTCAGACATAAAAAGAACAGAAATTCATTAAAAAGCTCTCCGTCGAACCATGTAGTGCCTTCATATTCATGAACATTAATGGCCCTCATAACCCTGTAATCTGAAAATATATTTTCAAAAACTTTTTTTGTTCCGTCAGCTTCAATCTGATGTATGACTGAGACAGCTGCAAGAATCACATCAGAAATATTTTCCGGTTTTTCAGGAAACCATTCCCTGCATATCGGCTGGAGAAGTTCTTCGATATAATTATCTGAAATAAAATCATAAATCGCTTTACCGGAAAAAGAAGATGCAAAGTTAATAAACAGCATAAGTATATTGGCATCTGACCAGCAAGAATAAACTGAAACAGACTGCTGAAGGAAATCAGAAAGAATATTATTTGTAGGATATTCGACTTCAAGATATTCTGCAAGCTGACGGTTGATTGTACTGACTGTTCCTCCGGTTATCCGGGACTTGCCAGTTGGTTTTAACGAAACCATGTTTTTCAGCTCCTGCAGTGTGTTTTTAAGATGTTTCAGCGCCGGGCCGTAGCTGTCTTTTCCTCTGAAACCGTGCAGATATCCTTCCATTTTTTCGTGAAGAGGTTTCAGGCGAAGTATTTTAAGCTGCCGGTCGGGATCTTTAAGTCCTGTATCGCAGAACATATTATACAGCGTCTCATACACATTATAATCATCATCTTCAGCTTCGTAAAAATCTGTAAAAATCTTCACCTGATAGCCGTAAAGGTCTGTATAAAACCCGTTATCACGGATACCGGAAGACCGCTGAATGAAAAAAAGGTCAGATTTCACTTCACGGAAAAGACAGAATGTTCTTCCGCTGCCCGTTATTCCAAAGGATTCAGCCAGCGTCAGGCTTTTCATTTTTCCCGGGGATTTGTCCAGATACTCCGCAGAATGTTTGATTGTTCCGGATGTTTTGTAGTAATTGTTATTATAAAAAACAAGAGTTTTCTGGTCTTCAAATTTATTCGAATAGGCAAAGACATTATGATTTACACCATGTCCGCTGATAAAGTCATAAAGCAGGAAGTTGTCGACATCGGCAAAAAGATAACGCTTTTTCATCAATGGAAAAACTTCGTTTTTATGTCTGTTTATTAATTCTGTATTCGGCTGTTCATCGCGGAATGCGCGGCGGAATTCCATACCGTATTTTTCATAAAAACCTTCAACCTGGCCATGGCCGAACATGGGAAGACCCGGCATGGTTACCATGGCTGTACAGACGCCGATATATTTATCACCCGATCCGAACTGTTCGGCAGCAGTTTCCTCGTCCGGATTATTCATAAAATTAACAAATCTTTTCAGGATCTGGGGGTCGAAAGCAATGGTATTCTTTATTGTGTTTTTGTATTTTTCATTATCTTCATTTTTCATCATATGCATGAATGCGCTGTTATATACCCTGTGCATGCCCAGGGTCCGTACAAAGAAACCTTCCATCATCCAGAAAGCCTCGGCAATCAGCAGGGTGTCAGGCAGTTCGGAATTTATTCTGTCGACAACTTCCTGCCAGAATTCCCGCGGAATTCTTTTATGGAAATCACGGGAGCTTAGCGAGAACTGTGATCTGGACGGAATGTCTCCGCCGCTGCCGGGTTCGGGATACCAGAGTCTCTGGATATGTTTTTTTGCCAGGGTCATTGCAGCATCAAACCGGATAATTCTGAAATTTCTGGCAACATGAAGGATGGACTGAATTACCGCCTCCCTGGTTTCCGGATTCAGGAAATCCAGCTGGGCAGTGTCGTTCCACGGCATATGCGTCCCGTCATTTCCATGATAGATATAACGGGTCTGGCCGGTTTTGAAATTTACCCATTTAAAGGTGACGGCGGCATCGGACTGCTGGTAATAATGGTCTTCCAGATAAATTCCGACATCGGAATGTTCAGAAAGATTCTGGCTGTTGTATGTATATCCGGGAAAAGGAGAATAATCAATCTGTGCAAAACGGTCTGCATGGTTGAATATCCAGTCTGAAACTATTCCTGTGTGGTTGGGCACCATGTCGCTTGCCAGCTTGATCCCGTATTTTGCGGCCTTTTCACTAAGCCGGTGAAAGCTGTCCCAGCCGCCGATTTCTCCGGCTATCTGATAGTCGTATAATGAATATGCCGATGCCGCTGCATCGCTGTTGCCGCAGCTCACCTTGATTTTTCTGGAAGCGTCGCTCCTTTCCCACAGGCCGATCAGCCATATTGAGTTAAATCCCCATGAAGACAGTTCGGCCAGCTCTTCTTCCGGTATCTGGTCCAGAAGATGGATATGTCTTCCGTGTTTTTTCGACAGCTGGTCCAGCCAGACCAGAGTGCTTTTTGCAATAAGCACCACGCGCGGCATCCAGAACAGATCTGATGAAAAATGCTCTTCATCCGACAGTCCCGAAAAGTCAAGTTCCTTTACGGGCCCGTGACCCTGGAAAAAGATTTTTTCTTCTTCCTTTATCAGGTCAAAACTTATAAGCAGTTCGTTCAGCAAATCTCCAAGCAGATGACCGTATTTTTTCTGAATAAATTTCAGCTGCTTTATAAGACTGTCGGGGTATTTTCTGGCAGGTTCCTGAAGAAGGTCCAGAATATGATCATTAAAAAGGCTGCTGCCCTTGTAATCTTCAAAATAATGATTCAGATAGGTAACAATGGATTCAAATTCCGAATTCCTGATCAGTTCCTGTTCCGAAAAAAGGACGTTGTAATCGCTGAATACGGGGTTGCGGTTAATTATCCAGATAAGGAGGATGTCCTGAATAACCGCGCGGTCTTTTTTTGATTTCTGCAGTTCATTCAGATATGCATCTGCGGTTTTTTTGCCTTTATAGATATCGGCAAGAGGAAAAGTATCCACGACATGGCGGAAATTATTCTGAAGCCTCTTACTGCTTAATTTATTATCAAGGAATTCCACGGAATTTTCAAACATCGGTTTTTTGACATTTTCTTCATACAAATCGCTTATATATTTGAATACCGTATGCAGAAGACCTATGGAATAAACATAGCTGGCTTTCGCTATTTTATCAGGGTGAAGGGCAGAGTTGAGCTTGTGATTCATTTTTGCTGCCAGCTGTCGGGCCAGTTTCTGTGATTCTTTTCTTGCTTCAATAAGTGAAAAGTTTTCCGAGAAGGAGAATGTCTCCCTTGCTTGTCTGTTAATCGGATATTGAAGGCCTTCGAGCTGTTTCAAGAGTAACTCCTTTCTCACCGGAAAGCGGTTCAGGAATCTGAATGTTTTTCAAATTGATCAAGCTGGTCCCTGATTCTGGCGGCTTCTTCATAATTTTCGGTTTCAACAGCATATTTCAGGTCTTTTTCCAGTTTTTCTTTTTTTATTTTTGACAGGTCCTGGTTTTCGACAGAAAAACTTGTCAGGGGAATTCCGGTTTCATTTACAATATCTTCAGAAATAAAAATCGGGCATTTTTTCCTTACGGCAAGAGCGATGGAGTCGGAAGGCCGGGCGTCAATAACCAGTTTCTTGATGCCGTGTTTTAGCTGGATCTGGGCATAATATGTATCATTTTTAAAATCCGTAATTTCCACACGCTCAAGGATGATTTTACTTTCATCCAGGATATTCAGGAAAAGATCATGCGTCAGAGGCCTGGGCATTGGAACGTTTCCAAGGCCGATAAGAATGGACTGGGCCTCGATTTGTCCGATAAAAATCGGGACGGCTGAATCCGAACCGAGAGGTTTAATTAAAACTACATTACCCTGTTCTGTATGTGCAACTGTCCAGACTTCGGCTTCAACCAGCATTTTACATTCCTTATTCTATAATTTTACCCAAATTTTCAATCTTAAGCAAACCTATTGGATAATTAATTGGGATTAAAAAACTATAAAGTACACAAAGAAGACAAAGGTCACAATTCTGGAACAAATGATGTCGGAGATATGTTATTATTCAGATGATGAATAATATTTCAGGAAGAATCAGGATTTTTGTTTTTTTCGGGAACCCGGGCAGACAGTATTCAGACACAAGACATAATGCGGGATGGATGGTATGCGATCATCTTGCATTTCTGAATGATGCTGCATGGAAAGAAAAATTCGGTTCCCTGTTTCAGTTTCAGACGGTAATTATCAACAGCAAAACACTCGTTTTTATTAAGCCGCAGACATTCATGAATAACTGCGGGCAGGCAGTTCAGAAGGCACTCGGGTTTTTCCGGATAAAACCTGAGGAAATGCTTGTAATCCATGATGATCTTGAAACCCCTTTCGGTTCCATTGCCCTGAAAAAAGGAGGAGGGCTTGGAGGGCATAACGGACTTAAGTCAATAAATCAGTATGTTTCTTCAGCCGATTTCTTCAGGCTGAAAATCGGGATTTCCAGACCATCCGGAATACCTGTGGCGAACTGGGTCCTTCAGCCGTTTTCGTCTGATGAAAGGGCTGTTTTGCCTCATATTCTGGACAGGGTATCTGAACTGGTGTCAGGATTTACGGGTGGTGATATAATTGCAGCAGATGAAAGAATAAAGGTGATTGGATGAAAAATAACAGGGAGAAAACAGGAAATGAGCAGGAAAGATAAAATCTGGTGGATAATATTCGGAGTGCTTGTTATGATACTTCTTCTGCTGCGTCTGTGTGATATCAGCAGGGAAGAATTTACCGTGCAGCAGGCAATTGCGGAAAAAGCAGTTTTCCGGGCCGATATCGGGGGCGGGGCAAGTTACGGCTATACTGATGAATTTGACGGCGGTCCCGGACTTGCTTTATATATGAGTTTGAATCATGAATATTTCCAGGTCCTGGCTTGAAGGGATTCCGCTGGGATGGGTCATGTATATCGAGGGAGGAGCGGTATTCAACGTATTGCATTTCCTGGGAATAGGAGCTTCAATTGGACAGATTATGGTTACGGGACCGGATGCAGTCGCAGTGGATGGCTCATACGGGGATTTATTACAGACATTCGGGACCTGGATTTCATTCAGAATAACGGATGATCTGGCCCTTATGGCTAAATATTACCATATAAGCGCCTATTATGACCTGAGTACCACAGCGAATACGACATATAATATACTGTACTACAGTTCCCATATAATATCGCTGATGGCGACATATTCTTTCAGTATCTGATTTCTGTATTCTTAAATGCTGAACTGTTGTAAAAACTCTTTTTTGATTGTATAAAATAAAAGCCTGACAAATCGCAGAAAGACGAGGATAAGATGAAACTGGTGTGTCTGGACCTGGAAGGGGTCCTTATTCCTGAAATATGGATTGCATTTTCCCAAAAAACCGGAATTGAGGAGCTTAAGCTTACAACACGCGATATTCCTGACTACAATGCGCTTATGAAAAGAAGGCTTGGCATTCTCGATGCGCACGGGCTGAAGCTGCCTGATATTCAGGAAGTAATTTCCGGAATCGATCCGCTGGAAGGAGCGCTGGAATTTCTGAACGAATTACGTGAAAACTACCAGGTTGTCATTCTTTCCGATACCTTTGAAGAATTTGCCAGACCCCTCATGAAAAAACTGGGCTGGCCGACCCTGTTCTGCAATTCTCTTGTCGTGGACCAGGACGGCTGCATCACCGACTTCTGCCTGCGCCAGCAGGACGGCAAACGTAAAGCCGTTGAAGCCTTCCATTCGGCAGGCATGACCGTTACAGCGGCCGGAGATTCCTATAATGACATAAGCATGATTAAAAAAGCCGACCACGGCGTTCTTTTCATGCCGCCTGATAATATCGTTGCCGAATTCCCCGAACTGCCCGTGGCCGGAGATTACAGGACGCTGCTTGCAGAAATAAAGAAATCATTTTCCGAAACTGGATGCTGAAAAAGAATTTAGCCACACACTCCGCCTTCAGCTCCGTTAGATGAACATAGATAAACACTAATTATTTTATATTTGTGTTCATCTGTGTTTATCAAGCGGCCTCGAAGGCCGCGGGCGGCTGAATTCCTGTCGAATAAATTCATTTGATTTTTATTATTATTCGTTTACACTGTAACCACCAATGAAAAAATCTCAGTCTTTTGTTTTATTTCTTCTGGTTTTATTCTCATGCAGCAAGATGGTGCCGCCGGACCAGATGGAGGAACGGATGCGCCGGATACTTCTGCTGCCGGCATATGAGCACATCTACCGCGACATCATTTATTTTAATGAAGAAAAGTCATTCATGTTTTTCAAACTCTATGAAAAGGAACTGCTTTTTTCCGTTAATATCAGGGTGCAGGCAGGAGTAAACCTTGAAAAGGGATTTTCGCTTGTGAATGACGGAACAGACAGCATAAGGATTACCCTGCCCGAACCCGAGATTCTGCTTGTTGATGCTGATGAGACTTCAATAAAGGAACTTTTTATTACCGAATGGGGCAAGAATATAAACCGGTTTGATTATTATTCAGAAATTGAAAGCAAAAAGGAAGCCGTTGCAGCCGATGCAGTCAAACGCGGGATACTGATTAATGCCGCCCAGAATATAAAATTCATGCTTACGAATCTGTTTAAAAGCGCCGGATATGATTCAGTTAATGTAATATTCGAAGGACAGGAAAATGAAGAAAAAACACCTGTTGATTAAATTAATACTGATTACAGCAGCGGCCCTGGTCCTGGCGTTTTTCTTTCTGGCCAATCCGCTTTTTCATCTTAATTTCGGATTTATACGTACACGGCAGACGGTTGTATCCAATTTTGTGCTTGAAAACGCAAGGCCTATCTTTTCGCTTCAAGCTGCTGAATATACACTTAAAACCGTATTTCCTTTCGACTATATTACGTTCCCTGATGTATATGAATCTGCTCTTAAAAACTTCCGGCGGGGAAATGAACTTGAAGGAAGCGAAAAGGAGCTTGAAGAACTTATTAAGCTGATGCAGAATATTGACTTTTCGCTGCGCAAGAAAACAGATCAGTTTGTGGTTATGTCGCTTAAAATACGGGCCGGATATGATTTTACGGAAATGCAGGAACTGCCGGAAGAAGATTTCAGAAACGCCGTAATGAAAATGCTTTCATTTGATTACAGAAAAAGAATTGTATATCTGACCCTGCCTGAACCTGTAATTACGGATATAATTATCGAGGACCCTGATCCTCAGACATATCAGTATCCGGATATTGCACTGTCCCCGAAAGAATGGATGCAGGTTGCCTCATTTGTTATTGAAAAACTTCCCGAAAATGAAATTATAATACCGGTCCTTAACGAAGCGCGGGAAAATACGAAATTACTTCTAAAAGAGCTGTTTCTTAGCGGCGGCTGGAATGATGTTGTCTTTCTTCTGCCGGTAGTTATGGAGGAACCTGCTGACGCTGATGCTATTCTGCAGCCCTGATTGAATATTTTTCACTGCATTCTTTCAGCAGTTCCTTATAATCATCTATCATTATGCGATATGCTTCGGCTGCAACTTTAAAATCTCCGGCTTTTCCGGCTTCTTCCATTTTGAGTGCAGCGTGACCGAATTTTCTGATGGAGAGGTTCCATGCGCCGCCTTTCAGGCCGTGGGCTGTTTCGCTTACTTCTTTTCCGTTTTTGGTTTCAATTCCATTTTTGATAATTTTCATATGCTCTTTTACTTTTTTCAGGTAATTGCTGACAACACTGCGGACCACATCTTCCTTACCCATGAAAGTATCAATTGCCTCCTGAAAATTGAAGACCGGCTGTAATTCATCCTGCATGTCATTCTCCTTCTTTGTTGCAGTTTTACTGAAAAGGTACCTGTTCAGTAAAGGTTCCAGATCTTTTTTCTTGAACGGCTTGGTAAGGAAATCGGTCATTCCGATTTCCAGACATTTTTCACGTTCGCCTTTAATGGCACTCGCCGTAACGGCAATAATCGGCGTATCAATTCCAAGCTGACGGATTCCTTCGGTAGCCTCATAACCGTTCATTACAGGCATTTGTACATCCATAAATATTAAGTTAAAACTGGAGCGGGAGGCAGCCTCAAGGGCCTCTTTTCCGTTTGATGTGATTACGACATGATGTCCCATATGTTCAAGTATGGTCATGAACAGATGCTGGTTGACTTCATGATCTTCGGCAATCAGTATATTGGCCTTCTTTTTGACCGGGGCTTTTATTGTCTGGACAGTTTCTTCTGATTCATCAACAGCCTCCAGATCAAGCGGGACATTGAGTACAGATGACAGATTTTCAAACAGATCATTCATTTTGACAGGTTTGCTTATATAGCCGTCAAACCAGTTCAGAAGTTTCATTTTTGCTTCGGCGCCGCTTGATCCGGATGGACTGAGCAGAAAGAGTTTTGTTGAGTTGATCCTTTTATCGGAATTTATTTCGCTGGCAAGCTGCCAGCCATCCATTTTCGGCATAAGAAGGTCGATAAGGCAAAGACTGAATGCATTATCCGCGGACGATGCTTTAACAAGGATTTCATATGCCTCCTGGCCGCTGGAGGACGTTTCCACGCTGAACTGCCAGGTTTCAAGGATGTTTTTCAATATTGACCGGGAAGTGGCATTGTCGTCCACAATAAGCACGCGGTTTTCAGCCGGAGACAGGGAACGGTAATTGTACGGGTTTTCCTGGCTTTCCCGGATTTTCAGGTCGGTGGTAAACCAGAAAGCCGAACCTTTTCCGACTTTTGAATCAACCCCGATTCCTCCCCCCATCATTGTTGCCAGACTTTTACAGATAGATAGCCCAAGTCCGCTGCCCCCGAATTTTCTTGTAGTTGAGGAATCTACCTGGGAAAAGCCGCGGAAAAGAAGATGCTGTTTGTCATCAGGAATACCAATCCCGGTGTCCCTGACAGTAGTCTTTATCACAACATGGTCTTCCCTTTTTTCAACAAGATCCAGGTAGACAATGACTTCGCCGGAAGAAGTGAATTTTACTGCATTGCTGAAAAGGTTTACAATAATCTGTCTGAGCCTGACAGGGTCTCCGTACAGATATCTCGGAATTTCCGGATCAATTGATATTGCGGTTTCCAGACCCTTTTTATGCGCTTCCATGGCCAGAAGATCAACAGCTCTTTCCATTATTTCATAAAAATCAATGGTTATGATTTCAAGATTGAGTTTGCCGGCTTCAATTTTGGAAAAGTCGAGTATGTCGTTGACAAGCCGCAGAAGAACGTCGGCTGAAAAAGCCACCTGTCCGCCGTATTCCTGCTGTTCCGCATCCAGCGGTGTTTCCAGAAGAAGTTCCGCCATACCGATTATTGTATGAATCGGTGTGCGTATTTCATGGCTCATGTTTGCAAGGAAATCCGATTTGGCTTTTGTCGCCTTTTCTGCAAGTTCCCGGGCCTTCAGGGATTCTTCTTTCTCTTTTCTCAGGATGTTCATCGAAACATAATCGGCCGATACATCATGAATCTGGCAGATAAAAAGCGGTCCGAGTGACGGATGACGGCCCAGCTTCTTTATAAATATCCGAAGCCATATGGGCGGATTGGATGTATATGAAAAATCGAAAGAAATTTCACCGGCTTCTCCGGGACCGTGAGACAGGAGCTGCTCAAATTTACCTGTGAATTCATGTTTCAGATTTGCACTGCTCAGGGTTTCAAGCAGGTTCCCGTCACT
>CAZKOK010000092.1:0-1610 GCA_964554355.1 uncultured Spirochaetia bacterium
TAAAGTACGTATCAATTTCTTCAGAATTATTTTGATCTTTTGTTCCGAATCCGTAAAAAAGAATAATAATCCAAACCATAAATATCATAATAACTGTTTTTTTCATTTCTTGCCTGCTTTACTTCATTACTCTCTTCTTTCATTCTAACCCTATAAGTACCGCCGGTACAAAGGAATTCTGTAAAAATCCGGCTGTTCAAGAACCGGAGAGATCTCTAAAAAAATAGTGTATTGCAGAATATTCCGGTATATACTGGTTCCATGAAAAGCATGATGCCAAATAAAGGCTGGTAACAGTAACATGGAAATTCGCAACATTATCCTGTTGGCTGTTTTCTCGATATTCTCATTATTACTGACATGGCTGGTTTTTAGTTACGGATTATTGTTCATAATGGTTTTCGGGCTTATTATTTTATTACTTTTCATATTAAGCATACTGGTATTTAATCACAGACAGAAGATGATTCGCAGTCCATATAATTATTTATGGCTGCTTCCTGCACTAATAATAATTGTCTGCGCACCGCTTTCCAATTATGTATCAAACCGAACAGCTGACCGGGTAATAAAAGCAGTAGCCGAACTCAATATGGAAATAATAGAATTTCAGAATGAAAATTCACGAATTCCAACTGAAAATGAGTTTAATGAGATTATGAAAGATTTCAGGAAAATAAAAAGATATATAAAATATTAAACAGATTTTATTATTAGCGACTATTACCGTATAAAATTCAGCACACCGGCAGCAGGCGGCTATTTTGACGCTAAATATGAAAAAGAACCTCATGTTTACGGGAGACCATAAATCATGAATATTGAAATAAAACCATGCACAGATCCTGATATTATTGCAAAACTCAACAAAACAGTTCAGGACATCCATTTCAATGAATATCCGCAGAATTTCAATCCCTGGGACTTTGATTTCGTTTTGCCGTTTTTCCGGGACACACTGAAAAAAGACGGCTGGTTCTGCTATACGGCAGATATTGAGAACATACCGGTCGGCTACGTTTTATTCTGTATCAGAAAAATTGAAGACAATCCGTTCCGCAGGGCATCCCGGTCAATCTACATAGACCAGATAAGCGTACTGCCTGAATACCAGCGGTCGGGAGCAGGGACAGCGCTGATGGAACATGTTGAAACCTATGCAAAAGAACACGGGATCAGGAAAATTGAACTGACCTACTGGGTAAAAAATATCCATGCTGTCCGGTTTTACGAAAAGTATGGATTCAGGACTCAGATGAAATCGGTATATAAGGAGTATGAATAAAAAGCGGTTGTTAAAATCTGAAAAACAATTTAGATTAACTCCATGAAATACCGTGTAGATATTGATTCCGCAAACAAGGCAAAAAGATCGCTGTCTGAAATTATAAATAACAGGGATCCGCGGGTACTCAACAGGGTCGGAGCTTTTTCTTCACTCTTTTATATTGATCTGCATAAATACAAAGAACCCGTTCTTGTAATGAAAACCGAAGAACCAGGAAGCAAACAGGTGCTTGCATTTGCATATGACCGTATTGAAAGCGTCTGTTATGACATGATCAATCATCTGATAAATGACTGCATCTGCATGGGTGCCGAACCGCTGG
>CAZKOK010000092.1:1620-10213 GCA_964554355.1 uncultured Spirochaetia bacterium
GGCGGTTCAGGACCTTATTGTCTGCAGCAGCATGGAACCTGATAAAATCAGGCGCATTGTCAAAGCCTGTGCTTCAGCCTGTTCGGAACAGGGATGTGTTCTTACCGGCGGGGAAACGACCCAGCAGCCGGATGTTGTTCCGGAAAACACATACATACTCGGATCGAGTATTGTGGGGGTTGTTGAAAAAAGTAATATTATTGACGGAAGCGGAATCGTTCCGGGCGATACAGTTATTGCAGTTGCTTCAAACGGCCTGCATACAAACGGCTACACTCTTGTCCGCGATCTTCTTAAAAGGCGCCCTTCTCTTGCGGATGAAATGCCGGAAGAAAATAGTTTCCTTGATGCAATTCTCGAACCGCATCTCTGTTATTACAACTCCCTGAAAGGTCTCTTCGGCACCGGAAAGATTAAGGGCATTGCTCATATCACGGGCGGAGGAATCCGGGAAAATCTGAACAGGATCCTGCCGGACAATACGGATGCTGAAATTGATCTGGATAAATACCGTATTCAGAAAGTCTTCGGCATAATAAAAGCTGAATCAGGTATTTCTGACGATGAAATGCTCAGGACTTTCAATATGGGTGCAGGCATGGTCATTGTCTGCCAGGAAGAAAACAGTGAAATTATTACCGGCCATCTTTCGGAAAAGGGAAATGATGCCTGGATTATCGGAGTTATTAAAAAAGGCCGAGGTATCGTAAACTGTAAAGGCTCATTCAGATATAATTAAGAAAGAATTATTCATAAACTGCTAATCAGGAAAATCCGTCAAATCGACAACAAAGGTATTTACACGGTCATCCGTTCCCCAGTCGCTGCCGAAAATCAGTTTTGTCCCGCCCGGACTGATGCTAACATGCGGTTCGGCCCAGTAGCCCAGTTCTCCATTACGGGCCAGGGACCTGTGATGGCATACTCTTCCGATGATCCCCGTACCTGTGTCCACAAGCAGAATCTCATTATTAAACAGGGTCCTGCCGGTACCGTCACCGATAACTGACACGGCTATCAGATCCGGGTTTTTATATGACACTGCAGAAATATGTACTCCTGAAGGCGGATACGGATATCCAAGATCAGTAGAAATAAAGGGAATCCTTTCTCCTGAAACCATATCGTTCGCCGTAAGTATGCCGGGAATCCCGTCATAGTCTACAGCGAAATAGGCATCATGTCCGTTCGGAAGTCTGCCAAGACATGCATGCTCATAAGGATTTGCCAGATCAAGCGTTCTCTGAAGCTTCATCTGGAAGTCATATATTCCTCCGCCGTAATAAAACAGTTTTCCGCTGGGTGCTGGCATCGGGGCAAGGCCTTCAACAGCTTTCCGGCCCTCAAGCTTTCCGCCGTATGAAAGCGTTTCAATATTAAACGTAAAGGAAGTTTCTCCCTTTGGTCCGCCCGGCGTCGAAAAACCGAACACTTTTGAATCCCAGGATGAAAACTGGATGTCGCTTCCAAACCCGAAATAATAGCCTTCATACCCGTCGGTACTGAAGTCATACAGTATTTCACTTTCATCAGTTTCCACATTGTACTTAACAAACCGGGCTATTGTTCCGCCGTCCCCTTCTCCTGATTCAGGATAATAAAGTATCTCCGGGTCTTTCGTATCCCAGATCAGCTGTTCAATATCATTGGGATTTACATCAAGTTCTTTTATTGTCCTGTATGTTTCACCATCAAGCAGCAGGAATTTATAGCCGCTGCCTTTATTCTCTCTTTTCCATATGACCAGTCTGGATTCGTCACTGTTCCAGGCCTGTACAGTTGAGTAGAGAGGTTTGATAATATCATTGGCAGCTGCCTCGGATATACGGGTTATTTTTGTACCGAACTCCGGATCAGTAACGCTTTTAAGATACCCGGGCATTTTCAGATATGACATCGGGTAATTCCCGGTATCCGTAACAAGAGAATCAAAAATCTCCGAATTATCGGGCAAATGTCTATTTGTGTTTCCCGAATTTCCGGGTGTCAGGGAAACGGTCAGTAATACAAGTATGGAAGCAGAAATGAATAGCAGTACCTTAAATACTTTTTTAATATTCATGCTGTTCATAAGTTCAAATATAAAATCATAATAAAAATAACAATATGCTGTCTGGTGCATTTTTAAAACTGCACTTGTTAAGATATCCATTTCATCTTAAATTAGCTGTATGATAAAAGCCGTCCTTTTTGATTTTGACGGAGTAATAACTCTTGACCGTACCGGGACCGAATCCATATGCAGATACATTTCAAAAGCAGCAGAGATTGATATCCGGCGTTTTGAAACTGAATACCGGAAATTCAACCCGGATCTGCTGGCCGGGAAAACAGCTCACCAGAAAATCTGGCCTGAACTCTGTAAAGTTCTTGGAATGGATATCCCGATGAATATCCTTCATGATTCATTTATAAATACTCCTCTGGATAATGAAATGGTCGCCCTTGTCAGAAAAATAAAAATATCCGGCTGTAAAACCGGGCTGGTAACTGACAATAAAAAGGACCGTATTAACATGATTGCGGAACATTTTGGTATGGATGAGTATTTTGATACAAGAATTGTGTCCGCTGAAATCGGGTCGGGAAAAAATGAACAGGCAATTTTTGATACAATCCTTGAAAGCCTTTCGGTCAGCGCTGGAGAATCGGTTTTCATTGACAACAGTCTAAGTAATCTGGAAATACCTGTCGGAATGGGTATGAGTTGTATATATTTTGATCATGAAAAAAGAGACATTCAAAAGCTTATCAGTAATCTGAAAACAGCCGGCATTTCAGTAAATTTTCTATAAAATAAAATTGTTATCCAGCTTTCCGGATGTTATAATTTTATCAGAAAGTGAGGTTGATATGAAAAGAAACTGCAGGTTTTTCATTTTGTTATTTTCTTTTATATTTGCACTTGTATCTGGCATTTTCACAACAGGATGCTCAGGCCGCGACGAATTCAAATCCACAATAGCAAAAGGCATGATAAATTCTTCCGAAATCAGTATGACGATGACTATCCAGGAACTTGAGCTGAAGTTCGGCCAGCCGAAAGAAAAACGGAATATTGAAACCTGGGGTTTTTATTCATATGACATTTTCTTTGTCTTTTTCAATAATCCTCTCACCTATTATGATGGAAACAAAATTGTATCGACAGATCCAGCGGAAAACAGTATAGCCTTTATCCGATGGTTCCAGAACATCAGTATATTCGGGGCAATTATTGATCTGACAACCATGGATACAATCCTGAAAAAGTACGGAGATCCGGACATGCAGTATTTCCTGAAACCTGAAGATGACGACGCAACATTTTCTACCGGAATGAAAATTGTATATATTTCTGGAAAATATGCATTGTCATACAATTATAACCCTGATACCAAGATAATTACTTATGCCGATCTGCTGCCTGCATCAATGCTTCCGGATTGATTTTTAATATCAGAAAAAGACTTTTTTCATGAATTTGACAAAGACAAAACAGATATTCATACTTGATCCTGTATAAAAAGTATCAAGGAGGTAAAAACATGCCCCAGTTTAAATGCATAGATCCTGATGTTGAAGTTAACGGCCAGACTGTTCTTGCAGTGGCAAATGGTCTGGGAATAATGAAAATGACAGGACTGAAAATACTGGAAGACAGCGGACTTAAGAACATCCAGCCCAACATGTGGTATCCCCAGCAGCTTTGGCTGAATGCTTTCAGACAGATCAGTGAAAATGTCGGTTTCAGGACCCAGTATCAGATCGGACTGTCAATCCCGGAAAATGCTGAATTCCCTGCAGAAATCGATGATATCTTTAAAGCCCTGGCATCAATTGACACAGCATATCATATGAACCACAGACTTCATGGAAAAGTTCTTTATGATCCGGAAACAGGAAAAATGACTGAAGGTATAGGACATTATCATTATAAAAAGATAAGCAATAATATGGCAGAAATTGAATGTGATAATCCGTATCCCTGTGATTTCGATAAAGGAATTATCATGCAGATGGCCAGGAAATTCAAACCTGAAACCGGATTAGTGAAAATTGAACATGAGGAATCAAAAGGCTGCCGGAAAAACGGCGCAAGCGCCTGCAGGTATACAGTCAGCTGGTAAATGTCTTTCCGGCCGGACTTTTGATATATTTCAGGAATGTTTTTCCCTTATTCTTTTCTGAACATCTTCCAGTGTACCCGAGAAAGGGCCCTTGCTTTCCATTTTGATGGAAACAAGTGCAGCTGCGAATTTCAGGGATTCTTCAATTCCATTATTCAGCCTCCAGGAAAGATACGCTGAAAATGTAGTATCTCCGCGGCCGGTTCTTCCGATGACACTTGAATTTGAGAATTTTTCGTAATAGGTTTTCCCGTTAACCCTGGCCAGAACTCCTTCTGCATGAGTAATCAGAACTTCGGGACAGCCCCAGCTCTCAACTATCGTTCCGGCTTTTTCCAGATCATCTGTTCCTGTAAGGATCTTTGCTTCAACTATATCAAGTTTGACCTTGTCCATTTTACTGACAATCTCTTTTTTATCGGCAACATCGTCAAAGCTGATCTCACGGGTTTCCGGATCAACATGGCGTACAAAACTCTGCATATCGGTGGAAATGCTGTATCCTTTTGCTTTGAGGGCATCTATCAGAGTCATGTCAAATTCAGTATCTGATATCCCTGCAAGATGAACACATTTTGAATCAATTTCAGGAAGTTCTCCGGGAGTAATAAGCCCTGCCGATTTAACCAGTGTCAGGTTTCTTTCATCCACATTGGCGGAAAAATGATGCACTCTGGAAAAGGTTGTATCCTGAGCAGGAATAAGAAATATATCAACCCCCGCATCTTTCATCGACTGAAGTATCTCTTCATCATTCTCTGCCATTTTTACAACAGCAGCAATTTTCATTCCTATTCTGGCTCCAACCATTGCCCCGCAAAGCACAGCGCTTCCGGGAGCAATATGCGGCTCTCCGCCGAAAGGAATTATTTCGTCATAGCACATATGTCCTACGAATGTAATATCATATCCCATTTGTTTTAACCTCGTACAAAATCATTGTGCCGGCATACGGCCGGCATAATATTGAAATATCCAAATTATTTTTATAAGGATTATTGCCCGGATTTTCATCCGGGCTTTTTTAATAAATATCTTTGTTGTTTGAAATCGGCATTACTGTTGATGAATAAGGCTTAACCTTTCCGAACAGACATTCGGCAGCGATTCTGATTGAATCAGGCGAAGCTGAGTAGTTGCATACAACTGCATCTGCTTCTTTCGTAACGCCTTCGATGTACGGATAATTGGTCATAACAACAAGTTTATGCCCTGCTGCCTTAAGCTTTTTGGCCAGATGCTGATTGTTTCCGGCCTTTTCAATTCTTGCATAGTAATTTGTTATTACAACGATGTCAGCCTGCTTGGCCAGCTCGAGAGCTTCCTTGATATCATCATCAGTAGCATGGAAAGCTGTATCGTCAAGAATCAGATTTGTTGACTGCTGTGTCATGGCTTCGCCGAACATGTGCTGGTGGCTGTAAAGGTCTTTTCCGAGAAATACATACGGAATAGCCTGTTCAACAACCAGGATTTTTTGTTCTTTCTTTAACGGAAGAACATTGTTGTCCCTGATAATCTGAAGACCCCTGTGCGCGATTTCTCTTGAGAATTCAACAATCTGTCTGCTTCTGCAGACTTTTTCAGTTTTCTTTGGTGAATTTTTGCCTGCATCCCTGAAGATTCCCTGATCGTATTTCAGATCAAGAAGTCGTGTAACAGCATTATCAACTCTTTCAACAGGCAGTTCACCTGATTCAACAGCCATCTTGAGACCGAAGAAACACTGTGACCTTGATTCGTCGTCAGCTTTAAGAAGAATATGATCAACACCTGCATTGACCGCCATGACACATGCCTTGGGAAGGGACCATTTTTTAAGGATCGCAGCCATTCCGATAGCGTCAGAAACAATAACTCCGTCAAATCCGAGTTCGCCCCGCAGAAGATCTGTAAGGATGACCGGTGATAATGTTGACGGATATTCCTTGTCATATGCTTCATAAATAGTATGAGCCGTCATGACAGCCTTGCAGCCGGCGTCAATAGCAGCCTTGAAAGGAACAAGTTCAACTTCATGCATTCTCTTCTTGTCGCATGTTACCCTGTCCAGTACATCATGGGCATCTGTTGAAGAGTCTCCCCTGCCCGGATAATGTTTTGCTGTTGCAGCAATTCCGCCGTCCTGGTAGCCTTTTACAATTGCAGCTGCATGTTCGGCGCATTTTACAGGATCATCAGCGAAAGACCTGATTCCGATTTCGGGGTTTTTCGGGTTGATGTTTACGTCACAGACCGGTGAGTACATCTGGGTCACACCCATTGCCCTGAGCTGTCTTCCAATTGTCAATCCAACCTTGTAGGTGATTTCGGGATCATTGATGGCCGTAAGACCCATATTTGAAATAAACTGGCGGATACCGCCTGCTGTGTAATCGTTTTTGAAGTCACCTTCAAAATCAATGGTAATGTGCAGAGGAGCTCCGGAGGGTCTTGCCATGGCTATCTGCTGCATTTTGTTCAATGCCTCGGTTAATTCTTCCGGTCTTACGCTTACCCCCTGATTGTGATCATCATAATAGGTGTGAGCTATATCAAAATAGTCTTTAGGCGGCTTGAAAGTCTTGTCAACCTGCGAATTCCCCCAATACAGGTTCTTACATGTTTCAAGCGCATAAGGCTCAAGGCAAAGCCCGCCTGCATATAATTTTGTAATCTGCTCGATACCGCTTGGAGTCGGAATAACTCCGCGCCATGTGAAAGTCAGCAAATGGCCGACCTTTTCCTCCAAACTCATTTTGTCAAGTATCGATTTGACAAAAGCGTCTCTTTTCTGGGACATTTTCTACTCCTTAATTTTCAGTGTACAAAAAAGTGTCTTTGGTTCTTTTCAAATATATTAAGAAGATATCAAAAGCACTTGTAAATTATTAGATTATTATAATAGCATCTCCCAAGATGAAATCAAGTAAAAATAGTTGAAATTCGGTAAATATCCACAGGAATTAACGGATCTGAATGCCGGAAAATACCACCACGATACATGAAAAACAATATTTGCCCAAGCCGGCGGCTGGTTGTATAATTAATCCATGACGAAAAAGTGTGTAATGCTGTTATTGCTTTTTCAGACTTTACAGGTATTTGCAGGCGGTTCAGAAGAAGAAACCGGCCCCGAAACAGACATTGGAGACTGGGACGTAAAATCCTTTGAAAAGGAACAGCGCGAATATGAAAGGGACCGCCGGACAATGGTTGAAACCCAGATCAGTCAGCGCGGAGTTAATGACCTGGCTGTGCTTGATGCAATGATCAGTGTTCCAAGACATGTTTTTGTCCCTCCGGATATGCGCGGGTCAAGTTACCAGGATTCAGCCCTGCCTATCGGCTACAGCCAGACAATTTCCCAGCCCTATATCGTAGGATTAATGACTGAACAGCTGGGCCTTACCGAAGAAAGCCGCGTACTCGAGATCGGCACAGGAAGCGGGTATCAGGCTGCTGTCCTTTCGGAAATCACCAGACATGTATACACCATTGAAATAATAGAAGAATTATTCATAAGGACAGGAAAAATACTTGAATATGCCGGATATTCAAATGTCAGAATGAAAAATGACGATGGATATTTCGGCTGGGAAGAATACGCGCCGTTTGATGCAATCATTGTCACTGCTGCCGCAGGGCATGTACCTCCGCCGCTGATAGAACAGCTGAAAACAGGCGGAAAAATGATTATTCCTGTCGGAAGCATATATGAAGTCCAGATCCTGGTTCTTGTCACAAAAACAGAAACCGGCATCAGGACAGAACAGCTGATACCTGTCAGGTTCGTGCCGATGACCGGGACAGTACAAAATGAATAATTCCTGTAAGTCTGAACTTGCAGCGACAGGCCTGATTTCCTTTTCTGTTCTGTCTGCAGAAATTAGTCTGATCAGACTGTACAATCTGGTAAGCTACAGCCATTTTGCTTTCCTGATAATAAGCATCGCCATGCTTGGTTTCGGGGCAAGCTCCTGGGTCATTGCACTTGTAATCAGAAACAAATCCGAAGAATCCGCTAAGAATATTCTTGCCGGGATTTCCATCTCCTTTGCGTTGACATCTCCTCTGCTTGCATTAATTGCTTTTTCCATATCGCCCGACTGGCAGTTTGTTTTCTACAGCATAAAAGAGATGTTCAAATTCATCTGCCAGATTCTTGTGTTCTTCCTGATATTCGTTCAGGGTGCTGCAGCCATCGGGCTTCTTCTGCATATTCACAAAAAAAGAATAACACTCTTTTACGGTGTAAATCTTCTTGGCAGCGCATGCGGATCCTTTATTGTTATATTTCTGTTTAATTATCTGGAACCATTTTTTGTTCCTGCCGTCTGTTTCTTTCCGGCTGCAGTTTCGGCACTGGTTCTGATTTCAAAGAACAGAAACATGAAAAAAAGAATCATCCTGTCTGTATTATTTTCCATTCTGGCTGCTGCAGCACTTGCTGTTTCAGCGGTCCCATACCGGGAATCTCTGCCGCTTGACAGATACAAGGACAT
>CAZKOK010000093.1:0-10205 GCA_964554355.1 uncultured Spirochaetia bacterium
GGATTTTATCCCAATCTTACAGGTTATGAAAACCTCGAAATCCACCGCCGGATGACGGGCGAACCGGACAAGGGAAAAGGGGTGATTGCCCTTGAGAAAACCGGGCTTTCGGATGCAGGGAAAAAACTGGTAAAGCATTACTCACTCGGTATGAAGCAGCGTCTGGGCATAGCAAGGGCAATCCTTCATAACCCTGAATTTCTGGTTCTTGATGAACCTGTAAACGGTCTTGATCCCAAGGGAATCAGGGATATGCGCAAGCTTTTCCTGTCGCTTTCGCGCGATTTTGGGGTAACGATTTTCATTTCATCGCATATCCTGAGTGAAATAGAACAGCTGGCAGACAAAATCTGCATAATTGATGAAGGCAGAATAATAGAGGAAATAGACTCAAAGGCCGTTGCATTGAAAAACAGAAAATATCTGAAGCTTGAAGTCAATGATGACAGGAAAACCAGCCTGCTTCTCGAAACAAAACTGAATATCAGTGAATACAAAATAATCAGCAAAGGAA
Organism: uncultured Spirochaetia bacterium; assembly: GCA_964554355.1. Lineage (GTDB taxonomy): Bacteria > Spirochaetota > Spirochaetia > CAZKOK01 > CAZKOK01 > CAZKOK01. Next base: position 515 of record CAZKOK010000093.1, read on the forward strand.
TAATCCATATTTATGAAGAACTTGACAGCAGAGCGGAACTTGTAAAAGAACTTGTTAATGCCGGAATCGAAATATGGGAAAGCGCGATGGAAAAAGACACCCTTGAGGATTATTTCCTGGCACTCACGGGAGATTCCTATGATAAATAATCTGATTCATGAAATCATGAAACTCAAACGGGACCGTTTGTTCATCATTCTGCTTTCAGTTACAGTACTGTCTCCGCTGCTGCTTGTAATCTCCATGGACCAGGGCAGCACTGCTTCGATGACATGGGAGTATTATCTATTAAAAGGTCAGGTCCCGGTTTTCTACTGCACATTTATTTTTCTGATTGTGACAGGCTGTTCTGTTTTTGCAAAAGAATATCAGCTCAAAACGGTCCAGGTGATTTATATCACATCAAAAACAAGAGGAAACATTTTCCTGGCGAAAATGACCATGCTGTTCGCTGCACTCTCGGCAGCCACAATTGCCATGGGATTTATAAATATCCTTTTCGGGACAATCATAACCGGACAGATGATTCCGGGCAATCTTCTTCTGAAATATTCCGGTGTTCTGCTTTTATCGGTCCCGGTTTACTTTGCCGTTGTTTCCCCTGCAGTTCTTCTCAGTCTGCTTCTTAAAAGGGCGGCAGCAGCTTCCATAATTTACTTTGGGCTGGCAATTTTCCTGTTTCCTTTCAGGCAGCATGCCGAAGTAATACCTCCCCTTATACCGGTCAACATCATGATCCATCTGCTTAAGCCTGAAGGTTTTTTATCAGCATCCCAGTATTACACACCTTCACTTGATATGTCTGTCAGTACCGTAAGTCTGATTATATATTTTACGGTGCCGGCAGTTATCTCCTTCTTTTATATGAAGTATGAAAGCGTAAGCACATAAGGAAACCCGGATGAATATAATCAAGCTTTTAAATATCGAACTGATGAAAATGAAAAGAAAAGGCCTGCTTCTGATACTGGCCGGTGCTTCCATTTTTATTGTTCTGGTATCATTCCTTCCGAGTCTGCTGGAAGATGATTTTACATGGCATGAACTTTTAAGCGCCAGCCTCTTTATGTACGGCATGCTGCTTTTTCAGATAACAAGTTTTATAACCGGCAGCATCTTTGCAGGTGAATATGAAAACAATACCATGGAACTGATAGCGGCTTCCCCAACCCCGATGCATCTGGTAATAATTGCCAAAACAGCGGCAGTAATCTGTCTGCTGCTGTTTGAAGTTATATTTACCTGCCTGTTTACGATCATTGCGGGGACCATATTCAACTGCCCGGGTTTTTCAATAGATCTTTTTGGCAATTACCTGCCGGCTGCCGCAGCAACCATGCTTATACATATGGGATTCATTTCCTTTTATATAATGATCAGCGAACTCGGCAGGAAAGCATTATACACGGCAGTAAGCGGGATTGGTTTTTCCGTACTGGCGTTCCTTTTTCTTGGAAAATACTATGCCGATTTTCTTCCATTCTGCATCCCTGCTTTGACCCAGTTTCAAATTCTTGGAAAAAACAACTACACCGAATTCTTCAGACTGGCATCACTTCCGGAAGTCGGGTTTTTTAAAACCGCAGTGATATTTCTGCTGTTAACAGCCATTCCCGCAATTATCATACGGGAAAAGCGTAAACGTAAAACTGAAGAATAGCAGAATTTCTGCAGTTCAATAAAACATGATGAATGTGTTGACGCATCAAACCGGATAAAATCCTATTTCGGCGTTTTAATAAGCCTGAAATATATATGCCGAAGCCGCATCATATCTTTATGTTTATTTACTTGACAACATCTGCATTCGGAAATACCATTTTTATAATATACTGAATATATTTACCAATACAAATAAATAAACAACAGACAGGTTATATGTCAAAAAAGCTTCAGCCTGCAAAAACAGTAAAAATCACATACATATTTCTGACTTTTTCGGTAATTTGTGCGGCAGTTTTCAGTTTTCTGGTATTCAGTGCATTGAAAAAACTGAATTCGGCGATCGAAATGAAGCACCGTTACTGCATTCCAAGCGAAGAACTCCGGCTAAGCTCCGACCAGCTGACATTAATGGGCGGGGCCTATGCCGCGAGGAATTTCCACATGACAATTATGCGGAAAGGGTATAAATTATGGACAAACCTATTCTTCTGGTAGAAGACGAAATAATAAATGCAATGTCTCTGATTTGTGATTTAAAAGACAATGGCTTTTCCAGAATCAATCATGTAACCACAGGACTGCGCGCAATAGAAAGCTGCAACTCGGAGCCCCCGGGGGTCGTACTGATGGATATCAATTTGACAGACGAAATGGACGGAATAGAAGCAGCCATCAGGATAAATGAAAAGAACAATATTCCTGTAATATATATTACAGGATATGATGACAGCGAAATCAGAAATCGTGCAAATGAAACTTCTCCGGTAGCATTTTTATCAAAACCTGTATGTATCCAGGATTTAATCGGCGCAATCAAAAAGGTATAAACCGGCCGTATTAACAGATTACGGTCCTTCTCCGGGACGCTTTCCGCTTAAATTTCCCGCCATGTCTCTCGGCTCCTTTCATTGTCAAATCGATATCAGTAATTTTTTTCTCTTTTTTTTAAAAGAAAACTGAATCAACAGCTCTTTTTCCGCAGTTATATACAGTAAATATCTTTAAGGAGTTAACTATGTCCAACAAAAAATTACGCAGGAAAAAACCAAAAATCAGGAATTACGGAAACGGGCTTTCCACTTATTTCTTTGAAGAGGAAAACGGCACAATGACCAGCAAAGTCATGCGCAATGGAGTGCCACTAATAGAAATGACAGCTGTTCCAATCAAGCAGTAATACCCGGGACAACCTGATTGCCTGCATATTAAAGAAATGGTATGTTTTGCAAGTATCAACCTTTTAATATGGTTTTAATATGGAGAGTACCTAAAATGCTGAAAGCCGGAATTATCGGGACAGGCAGCATTGCCCGTGTCCATCTGGAAGCCTACCGCAAGCAGAACAGACGATGCCGGGTCTGCACTCTTTACAACAGAACAAATCAGAAAGCTGCAGAATTTGCCGCACAGAATAATCTGGAAAAGGTCCTTATCTGCAGAGATATTGATGAGTTTATCAGGGCAAAGCCTGATCTGGTCTCAATCTGTACACCTCCATCAAGTCACGCAGGCCAGGCAGTTCTTTGCCTTGAAAACAATATCAGCGTAATACTTGAAAAACCGATGGCTTCATCTCTCGAAGAATGCGACAAAATCCTTCAGGCTGAAAAAAACAGCGCCGGACTATTATCTGTTGTCGCACAGAACAGGTTTGTCAGCGGACACTGGAAACTGAAGCAGATACTTGACAGCGGTCTGGCAGGAAAAATCAATTATATCGGAGTCAATTCTTCCTGGTGGCGCGGACTGAAATACTATGATATGTACTGGAGAAGCAAATGGCAAAATGAAGGCGGCGGCTGCACACTGAATCATGCCGTACATCATATCGATCTTCTGCTCTGGTATGCAGGTATGCCTGAAAAAGTAAAGGCATTCATTTCAAACACAAGTCATCCCAATTCAGAAGTCGAAGATCTTTCGGCAGCTGTTTTTTCCTGGAAATCCGGCGCCCTCGGTCAACTGCAGAGCTCACTGGTCCATCATGGTGAAGAAAAACAGATAATAATTCAGTGTGAAAATGCATTGCTTTCAGATCCATGGAAAACCGCAGCAAGCCTGGACCGCGGAGACGGCTTTCCTGTTCCTGATATTCAGAAAGCCGAACAGATTCAGAGTTATTATGAAAGTCTGGAAGAACCGGAATTCGCAGGGATGGACGGTCGGATCAATGATGTCATTAATGCAATTGAAAAGGGAAACGGGGTCCTGATTGATGGGAATTCCGCAAGAAACGCCATGGAATTAATCACATCAATTTACAATTCACATTTTCTGGACAGAACTGAAATCCTGCCGCTTGCTTTTTATCACCCGTTCTATACAAAAGAAGGTATCCTTGAAAATACAGAAAGAATAAAGCGTTCGCTCTGATAATAAAATTGACTGTCCGTGTTCGTGAACATATAATCCGTATAGATGTATACAATAACCCTCTTCGCGGAAATGTACGGATTATCCGGGTCTACCCTGCTCTATTATGAAAAGATCAGACTGATTAATCCGCCGAAACGCAGTCCATCAGGATACAGGCTTTATTCAGAAGAAGATAAATCAAGACTTGAACTGGTTGTTCTGTACAGAAGTATCGGCGTTCCGCTGGAAAAAATCAGAATATATCTGGACACTCCGGATGATGGTGTCCTTCCCCTTCTTATCAGCCGTCTGCTTGCAATTAATGATGAAATAAACTCACTGAAAGAACAGCAGCTGCTGCTTCTGGAAATGGTGGAAGCCGAAGGTAGTCTGAAGGGTAAAAAGCCGTTTCTGGAAAAGATGACCGATTTCGGAAAGAAAGCCGGAATAACAGAAGGCAACTATGAGAAAATTCATCGTGTATTTGAAAAGACAGCCCCGAAAGCCCATAAAAGGTTCCTTGAATATCTGGGTTTCTCGGAAAATGAAATCCAGGATTTTATAAAAAAATCAATGAAAAAACTTGACCTGTCTATAACGTCATAGTTTACATTTTCCTTACAATATCAGGAGGAAAATATGAAAAGCGAACAGCATAATAAAACAAAAAGTCCCGACGGACAAGTTATCGGGTGGCACAGCAGTTCCCGTATAGAAAGAATCAGCCGTTTTAACCTGAACGGTACACCTGCAGAGATTTTCCCGTTACTGTGCCCTGTACTTGAATATGACTGGCTTCCGGACTGGAAATGCACAATGTGCTATTCCGATTCCGGCGTTGCCGAAATCGATACTGTATTCCATACAAAAGAACAGCTGGGCAGAACAGCCGTCTGGACATGCATTACATTTGAACCTGATACGTTTATTGAATATCTTGCTGTAAGCGAAAAGGACGTTGTTATGAGACTCAGTATCCGTCTGGAAGAAACCGTACCAGAAAAAACATCTGTTGCCTGGAGGATGCTTTTTACAATGACCTCACACCTGGGCAAAGCAGTCATAAAAAAAGCTTTTTCGGAAGAAAAATTCCGGGAAATGATGGCAAGCCGCGAAAAAGAACTGAATTATTACCTTAAGCATGGGTCTATGGTATAAAAATAATCGCTACATCCGGTATATATGATATCATAATAAAAGAGTACTACAGTACCGGATACTGAAAAGATACCAGATTATTATTTCGGGGTTTTATTGAATGGCTGAAACAGGTTTTTTAGGAAATCGAGCACACTCCTGTTCCGTGGAGAAAATACACCCTTCATGCCCCCTGTTTTTCCTTGTCCTTTAAAATATATCCCGCTTTCAGAAGCCAGGAAATGCCGAATGCTTCAAGCAGAATTGTTTCCAGCCAGAAAACTGCTTTGACTTTTTCAAGTTCCAGTATCGTATATTTTATGTTCAGGACAATCAATATGATCAGAACAATAATTATAACCACACCACAGCCGATATAAATTCCGTTCCTGAGTTTTTTCATCGGGTTCATTTTCTTTTCATCAGTCAGGGTGAATATAAAAATGGAATTAACGGCCAGAAACAGGAAAAACAGACCCGCACATGCAACATGGACAATATGGGAATAATAGGAATTTATCTGAAAGAACCCGACAGATTTTCCCTCGACCCTGGCCAGAAGACACGGAAAAAGGGCTATGCCGACCGCCAGAAAACCCGTGATTGTTGAGATGATATCATCAACCCATTCATAACCGCGGTAGGTAGCCATTACTGCCGCCAGACATATCAGGGTACCGGTAAATACTTCACTGCAGTTTGTATAAAAATATGCGCTGATCGAAGACTGAAGATTGTAGCGGCCGAAAAGATACCCGCCAAGCCCGCATATAAGCGGCATCAGCATTCCAAGAGCACCTATCAAAATCTGTAATGTTCTGAATGATCTCGTAGTATCCGGATTTTTCTCTCTTAATTTTGAAAACATATTGCAATCCTTTTTAATTAATATCTGGTTTTAAATTAACAAAAAAATAAATATGATTCATATTTATTTTTACAGGTAATCGTGCGGCTGTTCAACTGCTTTTTTCTGAAAGGCTTCAGACCTCAAGATCCATCTGAATTGTGAGTTCTTCCTTATTATCAATATATTCCTTAAGAACTTTTCTTGTATCAGCATCAAGGTTCTTAAGCTCGAGTCCAATGGTAAGATTGGCCCCGGCCATTGCACTCCAGACTACACGGCCGGCAATATTGACAAGATCCATGGGAGACCGGGTCCTGTACAGATACAAATCGTAGGATCTGGCCGCTGAACTTATCTTATCAGTATCAGATAACATTATTTTAATACCTGAAAGAGAAATATCAGCCACATCACCGATCTGTTTCTTTCCATTGTCCGATCGAAGGAAAACCGGCCAGTCTGCTTCGTGCCGGGGTTCCTTTCTTCTTTCATTTATATTCTGCTCCATATTTTTATCATAACGCGTTCCGGGCGGGAGTGCAAATTATTATAGTAAAAATCACCGTCTGCTTATCAGGAATATCCTGATATTTCAGCCCTTTTCAACAGAAAAGTTATAAAAAAAAGTTCGAATGGGTAAGTTCGAACGATCAATCAACGAAACTGTTGTATAAAGTAACCGGAAGAACTGCGGCTGGCAGAATTCTTCCCAAATAAACACGGTTAAATTAGGAGGCAACACGTGGAAAAATTAAAAAAACGGAAAATAACCGCATTGACATTTTCAGTTATGCTTTTGTCGGTATTTATACTGATAACTGCAGGCTGTCAGATGCCCTCGGGTCAGCTGTCAGCGCTGGAAAGCGGCGGAGAAAATGTATCGGTGAAAGCAGTATACAGTTCAGGGTCCGACCCGCTGACTTCTTCGGTAATAGAAAAGCTGGAGTATCCATTCGGAATCAAATCAGCAGCAACAGGAACAGATGCAGAGATTAATGCTTACCTGTTATCCCAGTATGAAGAATGGAAGGGTTTGTATCTTACAGATGCAGGAGCAGGACCCGGCGGAACAACTCAGGCCGGATATCTCCGCGTTCAGCGCGATAACGGCGATTATGCATCCGGTGCTTATGATACTGTTTCGGAAGGCCAGGCATATGGAATGCTCTTTGCAGTGTATTTTGATGATGAACAGACCTTTTCCGGTCTGTTGAGATATATGCTTATGCATTGCGATCCTGTCGACCTTAACGATCAGTGGCACAGAAATGACAAGTATCCCGGATTAATGCACTGGCTGATGGATGCCAATGGAAACGAGACAACAGAATTCGGAATACTCAGGGAAAATTTCCCCAAGGGTGATCAGGCATATGTAAAAGTGAATGTTGAAGTAGTAGGCGGAGTAGAACAATGGTATATTGAAAATCCCAGAAACCCCGAATACATGCTTAAATCAACCAAACCGGCAGATACAGCTACGGTAAAATGGTTTCAGGCAAGCAGATTTGACCGGACAAAACGCAGCTCTGCAACTGACGCAGACGTGGATATTGCTGCTGCTTTGATCATGGCATCCAAAATGTGGCCCGAAAAGTGGGTAAACGGCCATCAGTATCAAAGACATGCCGCTCAGTACCTGACAAGCCTTCTGGCATTTGACGTGGAATATAAGGAAGACGATTCTGCTTTCTGGTGGAGAGCAGGCAATCTGTGGGGCGGACAGGATGGATGGAATCCGTGTTATTTCACCCCGGCATGGTTCCGAATGTTCAAGGATTTTGTATCCGACTATCCTTTTTATTTCGATGAACCAATAACCCTGAATATGGTCAATAATGACTGGGAAACCCCGGGCGCTGATGATTTTGAATTTTCAGCTATGGAAATCATTGACGGCGTTGTAGAGCACACCTATCAGGAAATGCTTGAGATCGACGCTGTTAACGGAACGGCTGGTCTGTATCCGGACTGGGTTGATACAACGGGTGCATCTCCTGCAAAAACCAGCGGATGCAGCGACAGGCTGTACTTTGCCCAGACAGCATTACCTGCAAGTGCAACAAAGCTCTATCTTGATATGTCACTTGATACAAACAACGATGGTATAATAAAATTCAATGAAGCACTGGATTTACAGAGTTACAACTTTTACTATGATGCTGTCAGGGTCCCCTGGCGCATTGCCATGGATTATTCATATTATGGTGATAACACAGCAAAAGGCATCGCACAGAAAATAGGCAATTTCTTTAAAGGAAAACATTCCGGCAGCGGTACCAATGGAACGGCTATAGTTGATGGATACGCAATTGACGGTTCCGCCTGGCAATTGGCAGACAAAGACGGGTTTAACATGGGCGAAGGCGGAACAGCAGGAAACGATTCTGTAACTTTCGTTGCAATGTGTGCAACTGCAGCCATGTCCCTTAATGATCAGGCAAACGCAGCTGCCTGGTATGAAAAAGTAAAAACGACAAAAGAAGATGTAACCGGAGATTATCACTATTACGGCAACTGCGTACGGCTGCTTTCGCTTCTTTACATGTCAGGCCGTATGGCGAATATCGGCGACGTGGCACAGGGATCAATACCGCGTCCGGAAGCAGCTGAGATTGAAGCCGGCCCTCTCACAATAGATACATCTGTTACAGATTATGCTGCTTACGGCACACAGTCCATTCTCCTGAATGACCGCTCGGCGTATTTCAATGCCGATAAAACTGAATGGGCAAACGTAGGTGCAGGGCTTAAGGATGTTGCATATAATCAAAACGATCAGAGTCTGATCATGAATATCGGTTACGGAACATGGATCAACGGAGCCGTCTGCGGACTGCCCTACCTTATCGGAAGGGACCCGCATGTCAATGACTGGGTACTGGGAACGGGAACAGTCTATAAAAGCTTTTTTAACAGGACAACACATCCATGGTCCACTTATAACAGATATGTGGACCATTATCAGGGCGATCCTGGCCTGATGGATTTCAGCATTGACATGGACGGATTCACGCCTGACCCGGACAATGATATTACCGTAGGCAACGGCGGAGACACAACCCTTTATCCGTCAGAATACGGCGCAGTCAGCGTAATGAACAAGAGTGGAAATACAGCGGCAAAACTCAGGCTTTCCGGCGGAACCTACCATATGGAAAGTTTCACAACCGAACCGGACGCTGAGATTTATTTTGACACTTCTGAAAAGCCGGTTATCATATTCGTTCAGGGCCAGCTTACCATAAGAGACAGAACAAAGTTCCTGAAGGAAGCCGGTAAAGCGGCTGATCCTTCAAAGATTCTTATTGTGACAGGCTATAACGGGGCAGTTACAATCGGTCCCCAGACCAACTGGCGCGGTACGCTTATTGCCCCAAATGCTGGATATGTCGATGTAAACCTGCATAATCCATTCAACAAGGCGCTCAATACAGCTCCAAACCCGACTATGTATGAAACAATCGAGGACAGGGGAATAGGATTCGGCGCTATCTGGGGCAGCAATGTGGAAATACATCAGGATTCCGGAATATTCTTTACAAAACTTGACTGGGATGCAGTTGAGAACATCGGTCCGAATCCGGAGATACCCGATCCGGGTCAGGGTGATATAATTGACCTGACCGGCGCATCCAGCGGTTATATGGCAAACATCAGTCAGAATACCTCTTACAAAATAAA
>CAZKOK010000094.1:0-10202 GCA_964554355.1 uncultured Spirochaetia bacterium
CCGGACATCTTGGGCATAATATTATCAAGGATTACCAGATCAGGCGGGTCCTGCTGGATTTTTTCAATAGCTTCTTCTCCATCCTCTGCCATTTCAACCTGAAATCCGAGTTTTGACAGCATTACATCAAAAAAATCAAGATTAATAGGTTCGTCGTCAACAATTAAGATTTTTGGTTTCACTTTGATTTCCTTTAAAAGTCTTTACCTTTGCCTGATTTTTAATTCTAGATCCACTTTCGGCTGAATGTCAATCAGTAAATCAAAATAATATACAGTCTTTTCAGTTTTTATAAACACTAATCCTGTCTTCTTTTTATAATAAATCTGATTATTCCGAAGACCAGCATCCCGACAGACCCGATCAGCATCAGGTATGCAAACCAGTTCCCGGCTATCGTATAAAACGTATCCCTTTCATCATAAACCGGAACTTCAGTAACAAGATATTTCTCTGTAAAAGGCTCAAGCATTGCTGTTATCTGCCCGTCAGGTTCAATTGCCGCTGTCATCCCTGAATTTGTTCCGCGCAGAGTGCTTCTTCTGTTTTCAACTGACCTGAATACGGCCATACCGAGATGCTGCATCTGGGCGCTTTCAGCCCCCGACCATTTATCATTTGTCATATTCACGATAATCTGGGCGCCGTTTTTAACAAATTTTCTGTTCAGATAACCGAAAACATCTTCGTAGCAGATCGGTGTGGAAAATTTCACGCCATTTAAATCAAAAACCTTCTTTTCATCATCTTCAGTTCCCTTTTCCCAGAAATGATAGTCATGATCCACAAGCATCTGGTAAAACCCGGGCAGCTGCTTTTTATACGGGAAATTCTCTGAAAAAGGAACAAGATGCGTTTTTCTGTAGATATCTGCCACTTTATTGTCCGCATAAAGAAGCACTGCATTAAAATCAACACGTTCAAGAAGACCGTATTGTTTAGGATCGCTTATTAAATCTTCATGTCTTATCTGGTCGTCTCTGTTTCCTACTGCTACACCATGACTGTTGCCCGTAAGAAGAGGAACCGGGAGATCTTCCGTAAAATCAAGGAAATCCCTGATAAGGCTGGAAAATTCATCATTTGTTCTGTAAAGGTCATACCATTGAATTCCGGGCACGAAAGCAGTCTCGGACCAGATCACAATGTCCAAATCCGGACTTTCGGCAACAGCTTCACGGCTCAGACTGCTTAAAATTTTAAAATTCTTTTTATACTGGTCGATTCCGCCTTTCCATGTGTCGGAATTATGCTGAATCAAGGCTGCTCTCCACTTTGGATAATCATCATAGTTATATTTTGAAAAAGCCCCGAAAATCAGTACAGCAAAAATCACCGCTCCGAAAATAACGGCATCAATTTTGTGCTGTCTGAAAAAATCTTTAAAACCGGAAAATCCTGTTTTCAGTGCATTCCCCAGCCACGCCGAAGTGAAAATCACAAGCGCTGATACGCCCCACATTCCGGTGATTTCTGCTATCTGGATAAAAGGTAAAAACAGATACTGACTGTATCCGATATTTCCATAAGGGTATCCGAGGAATCCCTGCGTACGAAGGTATTCATATGCCACCCAGACCAGCACCTGGACAAGATACCCGTATTTCGGAAAAAGACTGTCCGCAAGTTTTAGAGCCGGCATTACAAAAAAGAAATATGCCGCATAAATTGTAGGAACTATTATTATTGCAAGCGGATGAAATGTGGCCAGCCAGTAATTGAAAATCATATAGGTTACAAAACCGTATATGATTCCATAAGGAACAATTGTGATCCATGATGATCTGTGAGCAACAATAAATACCGGTATTACTGAAATGAAAGCAAGGGGGCCCCAGCCCCAGTTGGACAGAAAACTTGGGAAAGACAGGGCAAACAGGACAGAAGAAAGAAAAAGAAGACCGAGTTCAATCAGAATTCTTACAGGCCATGACTGAACCGCTGCCGGGTTTTCTGCTGCTGTCTGAATTCGGGTTCTTTTCATATTCAGCCCCGCAAATGCCATGCCAGCTTTTTAAGCTCTTTCCCCGGCCTGAAAACAGCCACACCATGCGTGTCCACAGGGACAATTTCTCCTGTCTTGGGATTCCGTGCTTTTTCTCTGCCTTTTCTCTGTCTGATTTCAAAAGTACCAAAGCCCCTTAATTCAACAATTTTATCATCTTCAAGCGCTACCTTCAGTTCATCAAAAAACAGATCTATTACTTCATGAATCTGTTTCTTGTTAAGAACAGTTTTTTCAAAGATATGTTCAATTATTTCTGCTTTGGTAACTTTCTCAAGACCTGACATAATAATTATATAATTCCGTTATTTTTCCATTGAATTAAGCATTTTATGCATTCTGGATTTTTTTCTGGCTGCAGTATTTTTATGATATACTCTGCGCCCTTCAGCTGTATCAACAATTTTCATAAACTGCTCAAAGCTTTCTGAAGCGAGATTTTTATCTTCTGCCTTGACAGCAGCAAGAAACTTGTTCTTTGCTGTTCTGACCGTGCTTTTATATTCACGGTTCCGCATTCGGTGCTTTATATTCTGTCTTTGCCGCTTACCGGCTGATCCTTTTCCTGGCAAGTTAATTACCCCCAAAATTAATGTATTTACCGAAGGGAAAATAACAGATAAATCCTTTCCTGTCAAGGGATAAGGCGCCTTCGGCTTAATTATGACAAAAAAAAGGACCGCTTGGAACGGTCCCTTCCCACTCAAATACAAATACCTTTATTATTAAAAATCGCTGGGTCTTCTTTCCCTTCTGTTGCATTTTTCACATACAGCAGCATGTTTCATTCTGCCGTTGGCAAATATTGATCTCATTTTTATTTCTCCGCCGCAGGGACATTCAAATTTCTGTGTGGTTGTTCCTGTACGTGCGTTTTTACTTACTACAGCCATATCGCTATCCGCTCCTTATACTCAATAATAACAGCAAATTGTCCGCTAATTCAGACTAAATATACACATATAGATTTTCACTGTCAACCGGTATTCCCGCCGGCAGTTATTCAGTATCCATGTCCCTTATATTCCATCTTCCGGTTTCGGATTCCTGATAAAATTTCCCGAAAGAAAGATAGAGAAATATTCCATCAGGACCTGTAAGCTGAATTTTCTTTGAAAGAATATTTACTTCACTTACCCTGTACTGATCATTTTTAAAGAATATTTTCGATCCTTCCATAGGAAGCTTTGACTTTTCTTCCTTATAAAAATCGTATTCATACGAGAGACAGCACAGCAGACGTCCGCAGGGACCTGAAATCTTCATGGAATTGAGACTCAGATTCTGTTCTTTGGCCATTTTAATGGAAACCGGCCTTAACCGGTCAGTAAGGCCTGCGCAGCAGTAATTCCTGCCGCAGACGGCAAGCCCTCCAAGAACCCTTGATTCGTCCCTTACCCCTATCTGCCTTAACTCAATTCTCATCTTGAAAATGGAAACAAGGTCTTTCACCAGAGCACGGAAATCGACCCTGGCTTCTGCAGTAAAAAAGAACAGCACTTTGGTATTGTCATCAAGATAATGGGCTGATACAAGCTTCATATCAAGTTTGTGAGAATCAATTTTCTCCTTGCATATCCTCATGGCCTCGGCGGCCTTTTCCCTGTTTTCTTCATAATACTTAAGGTCATTTTCGTCTGCTTTCCCGATAAGTTCTGTTATTTCCTCCTCGGAAACCGCATCCCGGTCCATTACTCTTCCGGTAACCCTTGCCAGGTCCTTGCCGTATTTACTCTGCATAATTACAAGATCGTCACGTTCCAGACTGCAGTCTTCAGCCCTGCAGAGATGGGTTTCATTGGAATGAACAACTTTCAGCTGGTAACAGCAGCCTTCTCCAGGCTCTTCACTGCATTTTTTCTTTTTCCCCGAAGGTTCAGTCTTTTCAGGAATTTCAACATACTCATCTTCAGGAACGAAATCTTCACTGCTTTCAGCATCATACAACTCTGCAGATTCATCCTCAAAATCCGTTTCATTAGGAGTATCTTCAGTTTCATCGGTCATTTCTTCAAATTCATCAGACATAAATACCTCACCCGATCAAGTCTACAAGAAGTCCATTGATTTCATCAACCCTGGCCAGGACTTCCAGCTGTTCAAACTGATTCCGGAGAATTCCGGCTGCCAGGGTGTCCAGTTTAGTATCTATGATTTTGACAAGAGCAAGTTCAGGCTGACCGCGTCTTTTAAGCACCTGGAATTTGGTCAGCTTTTCCTTTCTTATCTCGTAGGAATTCTGCAATACATACTTTATAAACTGCTTAACAGCATCTTTATATGCCATTACGTTATTCATTACAGGGTTCTTTTTTAGAATATCACCCAGTGAATGCACATCATCCAGAAGTTCCTCGAGCGAAGAATCAACTGGTTCATCCAGTCCGGGTTCTGCGCCCTGAACCGCTTCAGCTTCTGCAGACCGGAATTTATCGGCAAATGAAACCCTGCCTTTTTTTTCAGTTTTCTTTTTATCCTTAAGAGGCTGCTGGATTATTCCTGAATTTGCAGCATTAGCGGCATTTACTGGTTCCATGCAGAAACAGTCTCGTCCTTTTTCTTTAATGGGTTGTATTTATCGTAATCTGAAACTTTCGGTTTTTTATCCGGTTTACTGAAATCAGGCGCTGTATACATGCTGACCTTGCCACTGATGTCCTGATCTGCCATTTTTTCGATTATTTTGCATTTGCCATGCAGAAGGACCCCATCTTCAACAATAAGCCTTGGAGAAGATATATTGCCTATCACTATACCGGAAGATAAAACAACCACTTTTTCCGTAGCCAGGATATTTCCTTTAACAATTCCGCCGACAACAACCGTCCGGGCCCTGACAGTACATTCAGCCCGTCCTGTTTTACCGATTATCACTTTTCCGTCTGTACTGACAGATCCGGCAAAATCCCCGTCTATACGCATAAGTCCCTGAAGCAGAATATCCCCATGGAACTTTGTATTCCCGCCGATAAAAGAGTTTACAAGATATGAATCGTTACTGCCCATTATTATTTCCTGTCCTGACTATACGATTTTCATTTCGCAATAAAAAACAGAACCATCCAGGTCCGTCTATACTGAATTTTAACATAATCCGATTAAAAATAACAGAAGCCGGCAAAAATTTTTTATTTCATATTTTTCTGTACAAAAATAAATTTTCTGGGATCTATAACCTGGGACCCTATCCTGATTTCATAATGAAGATGCGGTCCTGTCGACAATCCCGTATTCCCGAGATCACCGATATACTGCCCCTGTTTTACAAGATCGCCTTCTTTTACCTTTATGGAATCAAGATGAGCATATTTCGTATAAAAACCGAATTCATGACGAATTGTGATATAATTGCCATAATCTCCATCGCCCCTGACAGCTTCGACAACCTTGCCGTCAGCAGTGGCTCTGATGTCTGCTCCTCTGTAATATACAAGATCTATACCCTTATGAAGGTATAGAATATTTCTGATCGGATGAATATTGGGACCGAATTCTCCGGTAACTATCCCGTAATCGCCTTCAATAGGCCATAAAGTCGGCAGCAAAGGCAGAAATTCCTTATATACAGAAACATTCTTTGCAACCTGATTAAGTTTTGCTATGGATTGTTTCAGTGTATCGCCGACTTCATCAAGCTCATTGAGTTCCCGCAGGAAACCATCATCTAATTCCTCAACATTGTAAAATGAAGCAAGATCACCGCCTGTTTCATCATAATCCCTGGCAACAGAATCCTTCATGCCGAATACTTCAAGAATTTTATCAAAATCTTCAATATATTCCTGATTTACTTTCCTGAGTTCGACTATTCTGTCCTGGAATTCCTCAACATTCCCTTCGGTTGCAAGCAAATTTGCAGTAGTGTCATCGATCATATTTTCCATTCCCGAGAATCTGGGAACAACATAAATAAACACAATTACAAGCGCAATAATTCCCAGACCAATAAAAACCATTGACTGAAATGATATGCGGAAATTTATCGCCTTTTTTTCAGAATGGGGAATTATCATTATTGTCAGTTTCTGACGCTTAAACGAACCGACTTTTCTGAAAAAACCGAGCATTGAACGAAATATTTTTTTAAATCCCTGATTTAACCGGGTTTTTAACCCTGGTTTCAGTTTTTTATCATCATAGGATGGTGACATTAATGTCTCCCCTTTCTCTTTTTCAACACAAACTGCCAGTAAACCAGATTATCATGCACTTAAGCATTTGTCAAATACATTAAGAGTTCCTGAATTTAACGGCACAGCTCTGATTATGATTGACGAGTCAGGTACTTCGTGATAATCTTTTGTTAATAGGATAACTCTTATACAATAGTCGTGTTGTTTTATATGATTTAAAAACTGGGTATGCCCAGACTCATTATTTCCATTGTGGAAATAAAATCTTTTTTTAATGGATGACTTATGCATTTTTTTGATACTCACGCGCATATAGGTCTGATTCATGAAGACCCTATCGAGCAGCTTATAATTACAAAAGAAGCCAAAC
Source organism: uncultured Spirochaetia bacterium (assembly GCA_964554355.1). Taxonomy (GTDB): domain Bacteria; phylum Spirochaetota; class Spirochaetia; order CAZKOK01; family CAZKOK01; genus CAZKOK01. Next base: position 6,509 of record CAZKOK010000094.1, read on the forward strand.
AGGCCGGCGTTAATCATATTATAAGTATCTGCAATAATCTGAGTGATTTTTTTCAGGTATATAATAATCTTGCAACTGCGAGCCATATATATCATAGTATCGGCGTTTCTCCGTCAGAAGTTACAATTCCCGGCAAGGATTGGGAAAATACAATTGAAGACGGCACGAAACTCGACCGTGTTGTTGCCATAGGCGAAATCGGCCTTGACTATTACAGGAAATTCGGCAACAAGAATTCCCAGATAGAACTATTTATCAGGCAGCTGGAAATTGCGGAAAAACTCAACTACCCTGTTATTATTCATAACCGCGAAGCAGGCGAAGATGTATTTCAGATTCTTCAGGATAAACTCCCGGCACGCGGCGGAATCCTTCACTGCTATTCAGAAGACTGGGAATATGCCCAGAAAGCACTTGAGCTGAACCTGTATATCTCATTTGCAGGTAATGTAACCTACAGAAATGCCAGAAACCTGCATGAGACCGCAAAAAACATGCCTCTGGACAGGATGCTGATTGAATCCGAAAGTCCGTTTATGGTACCGGCATTCTACCGCGGAAAGAGGAATAAACCGGCATACATTCATGCTACGGCCGAATTCCTTGCGGAAATGCGCGGAATCGAAGTCGAAGTACTTTGTGATACTCTTTACAACAATGCCATGACCTTCTTCGGCATAACTGACTGATATTCAGAAAAAAGTTCAGACATGAACATGAAACAGCTGATTCACCTGATAAAACTGCCCGGTCTCGTGATACCGGGCAATATTTTTCTTGCTCCAATGGCAGGATTTACAGACAGGGCCATGCGTGAAGTCTGTGTCCGTTTCGGTGCTGACATGACGTATTCTGAAATGGTCTCCTGCGAGGGAGTAATCCGGAAAAACCAGAAGACGATTGATCTTGTTTATCATGGAAAAACCGAAAAGTATTTCGCCGTGCAGATATTCACATCATCTGCACGGGCGGCATTCAAGTCAGTCAGGACCCTGGCAGAATATTCGCCTTCAATGATTGACCTCAACTGTGGATGCCCGGTGCCCAAGGTAACGAAAACAGGAGCCGGATCTGCTCTGATGAAAAGCCCTGAAATAATAGGCGAAATAGTAAAAGCAGTAAAAAACGCCCTGGCTGAATGCGGCCACCCGGATATACCTTTTTCGGTTAAACTCAGGAAAGGATGGGACACCGATTCGATAACATACCTTCAGGCCGCTGAATCTGCGCAGAAAGCCGGGGCCGATATGATAAGCCTTCATCCAAGGACCAGAAAAGAAGGCTACTCAGGAAAAGCAGACTGGTCATGCATAAAGAAACTTAAAGAAATTTCCAGTGTCCCGGTTATCGGATCTGGTGATCTTTTTACATCCGAAAACATATTCTCGATGCTTGAACAGACCGGCTGCGATGGGGTAATGATCGCACGGGGAGCAAATGGAAATCCATTTATTTTTTCAGAAGTAAAAGGAAAACCCCGCCCGGAATCTGAAAAAAAACGGACTGTACAGCAGATAAAAGCAGCAGAAAAACAGCTGAAACTCGCCGTCCGCTATCTCGGAGAAACCAGGGCCTGTAAGGAAATGAAGAAACACATCTGCGCCTATACAAAAGGCCTCCGAGGAGGGGCGGCTCTGCGGAATGCGATTGTTCACTGTGAATCAAGCGCTGAGTATATAAGGTATCTTAAAGAGTATCTGAACTCTTTATAAAAACCACGAAGGACACAAAGTGCACAAAGATTGAGGCGGGATTCTGTTTTTTGGGCCTGTCCCCATTCCACCATTCGTGTAATTTGAAATATCATTCAAGCAATTCGTGATTCGGGGTCTGTCCCCATTTATTTATACTCCTCTTCGTGCTCTTCGCGGTTTAAAATTCTTTGCCATGCAACAATCCTTCAACTGTACATTTTTCCGGATAATCAATATACTGTCAGCCTACAGTTGCCGAATAAGAGGGATTCATGGGTATTACTTATAAAAACTCGGGTGTCGATATTGAGAAAGGCGAAAGATTTGCAGGATTTATCAGTTCGATAAATTCTTCAGCTGTCGATGTAAGCGGTGGATTTGCCGGTGGAATCGAACTTGATTTTAAAAAATACAATCAGCCCGTGTTGTTGTCGTGTACCGACGGAGTCGGGACAAAACTGCTGGTGGCCCAGAAACTGAAAAAATTCGATACCATCGGAATTGATCTGGTTGCAATGAGTGTCAATGATCTGATTGTCTGCGGCGCAGAGCCTTTATCATTCCTGGATTATATTGCCTGCGGAAAACTTAATGAAAAAATACTGGAAGAAATCATAAAAGGCATAGTTGAAGGATGCGAACAGGCCGGGTGTGTCCTTTCGGGCGGAGAAACTGCTGAAATGCCGGGCCTTTATTCAGAAGATGATTTTGACCTGGCCGGATTCTGTACGGGAATTGCCGAAAAAAGCAGTATGCTGCCGAAAAAAGAGGAAATAAAAAAAGGTGATGCCATACTTGGGATTCCGTCAGAGGGGATACACTCCAATGGTCTGTCGCTTGCCCGCAAAGTGCTGGATGAAAAGCACCCTCTTTATCCGGAACTTTTAAAACCGACAAAAATCTATGTGAAAGAGCTTAAGAAGCTGCTGTCCGGCGGGATGACCCTTGCCGCTGCTCACATCACGGGCGGAGGCCTTGAAGCAAATACCGCCAGAGTAATTCCCGAAAAATTCCGGCAGAAACTGAACTGGGACTGGGATGTGCCGGAGATTTTTTCCGCTATTCGAAAAACCGGCAGAATTGAGGAACAGGAAATGCGTCGGGTCTTCAATATGGGCATCGGTATCTCATTAATTGTTCCGCGTGATAAAAGCGGTGATGTGATTTCATTCGGAAGAGAAAATAACATAAAGGTCATTAAAATCGGAGAAATCGATGGCTGAAACAGCTGACGAAACAGACAATACGGGATCAGATTTTACTGACAAAACTGAAAAGAAAATATATAAGCTGAAATATCAATGAAATCCAAAAACCATAGCCGGCTTCTTGACAAAGCGGCTTTGTATATGGAATATGAGGCCAACAGCTTAAAAACCAATTAAAGACATTGTACCCGGCTTCGAAAAATAAGCTGCCGGGAGGAGGAAATCTTGAGAGTTCTAATATTAGGTTCAGGAGCAAGAGAACATACAATTGCCTGGAAATTTGCAAGAAGCAATAGCATCGGAGGGCTTTATATAGCTCCCGGTAACGCGGGAACTGACGAACTGGGAGAAAATCTTGGTGATGTTGATATACTCGATCCAAAATCAGTGCTTAAAGCCTGTGAAAAATATAATATCGATCTGGTTTTTGTCGGCCCCGAACAACCCCTTGCAGCCGGGATTGTTGATGCACTGGAAAAAGAGAGAATCCAGGTAATAGGACCGAATAAAAAAAGCGCCCAGCTTGAATCGAGTAAGAAATTTTCCAAAGACTTTATGTTAAAACATAAAATTCCTACAGCGGCAGCAAAGGAATTCTCTTCATATTCATCATTTGAAACATATATAAAGAATACAGGCGGAATGGTCGTTATCAAAAAAAGCGGTCTTGCTGCCGGGAAAGGCGTACTTGAATCAAACGACCATAAAGAACTGCTTGATTTCGGCAAAAAGATCCTGAAGGACGACAACCTTCTTGTGGAAGAATTTCTGACAGGATATGAAATATCAATT
>CAZKOK010000095.1:0-10122 GCA_964554355.1 uncultured Spirochaetia bacterium
GATCCAGCCATTTATATCTGAAAATTCCTGACCAATCAATCCGATATCAACATTTGCTGTCATTTCAGCCACAACAAATCTTGTGCCTTCATAATTCATGCCGGCGCCTTTCACATCAACAGCAACTCCTGCCATTGCATGGGAATATATCTGCGAGATAAACAAAACCGAATCTATGCCGAATCTCTTAAGAAGCATAATATAAAGCATGGCAAGACTGTCACAGTCACCCTCATTTTTTATAAGGCATTGCGCAGGATTAAGGAACTCTGCATTATCACCTGGATTATTTTGATTGAAAGTCTGTATCCATTTAAGCAGCAATACAGCAATCTGGGAAGCATCAGCATTTTCCGGTATTATATTTGCTGCAAGCTGTGCATATATATTTCTTGTAAGGTCAAATGAGTCCCTGTATATCATTCTGTATGATCTTTTCCAGGCATCCATCAGGTAATCGGTACCAATATATGATGCAAGCACCCTCATTTCTCTTTCGGCAACCCACTGTGCAGTATCGACTTTCAGCGGAGAATACAGATAATTTATTTTTTTACTGCCGATTAATATTTCCTTTTTTTCAGTAGTGTCATTTTCCAGCGATGACATAAATATACTTACCGGACCGGGGCATAAAAAATCATCCTGGGTTTCCATGAAAGAATCCATAGCCGAAAGCAGATAATCTGTAAAATACTGTATATTTTCAGTATCAGAGAAAGCCAGTATTACATATGAATTTACCTGCTCCCTGATAAACAGAGCAAATCCTGTGAAATATAAACCTTCCGTTTCAAAACTTAATTCGCAAAAATATGAATGGTTGTTCTTAAAGTAGAATTCAGCTGCTTCGCCCTGAGCATTAAGGTCTTTCATAACATTTCTGTATAATTCTTCAAGGGTTGCACCCTTCTCGGCGCCGTATTTTCTTACAACGAAATAGGCAGTTTCTGAAGGATCTGCAATAGTTGTTTTACTGCTGCTTACATCCAGTGCATACCATGTTTCCGGAATATCCAGAAAAATATTCTGCTCTTCTACATATACTTCATAAGAGAAAACAGATAAGCCTGAAAAAAACAGATTAATCGATAATAGAACCATACGGATTTTTTTCAAATGGCTCCCTCCTGATTTTTATTCTTTTTATTTCATACATAACAGGAATTTTGATATTGATGTGTTTCCTGAGCTGATCAAGAACTTCAAAAACCTGCTGTTCAACTTCATCATTTTCAAGTGCTTTTGTCCGGTTCCTGATAAAATTATAGTCAGGATAAACCTCTGCAATCAGCACATCGTGATCTATTTTTATCCTCACCTCTTTAATATAATGCTCTTCACGGAATAAATCCTCAATTTCTTCCGGAAACAGAATATTATCGTCAATCATTTTTATTCCGCTTGCTTCTCTCCCGGTAACGTAAAGACAGCCGTTTTTCCCCATATATCCCCGGTCACCCGTAAAAAACCATGATGATCCGGTTTTGTTTGTCCATGATATTCCAATCCGTCTTTTATATCCTGCAGTTAATCCGGGCGATTTTACTACAATCTGACCAATTCCTGTTTCCTGATCGGGTTTAACTATTTTTATTATCTGTTCATCAAGTACAACACCGGCCGCACCGGTCTGATAAAGGTCGGAATGCTGCAGGGTTAAATGAGAAGCGCATTCGGCAATAGCGTATCCATAGGAAAAAGGAAGACTGCTTTCTATAAAGAAAAACTCCAGCTCGGGATTAAAGCGGGCGCCGACCACAAACAGGCACTCAATATTTTTTCCTACAACTTTGGCAATTTTCTGGGCCATTCTTCTGTACAGATATTTTCTTGTAAAAATTGCACGGGAAATCGAATGATGCAGCATTTGTCCTGTCAGCACAGGAATCACTCTTGAATTATATACTTCATCATAAAATTCGTTATGCGCAATAATTATACTCGGTTTAAGCCGTGCTATATCTTCATACAGCTTTTTTGTGTTTTCAGTATTTTCCGAAAAATATACCGTTCCTCCTGCATAAAGAACGGACATCACTCCCTGAATAAATCCATGGATATGCGCCGGTGACAAAAGTGCAAGACATTTTGAATTGTTATTAAAAAAATGAAAATTGTCGGCGATTACATTTACTGAAGACAAAATGTTGTAATGTGTGAACACACAGCCCTTTGGAATACCTGTTGTTCCGGCACTGAAAAATATTCCGGCGTATTCATCCTTAAGCATTTCGGCAGAGATTTTTTCAGGATTAATCCTTTTAAGCTCGTATTCGCTTGCCTGTTTCAGATTTATCCTGAAATCAAAATTTCTGCCGTCCAGTGTTACTATGTATTTTTCCTGGAATAATCTGTATTTAATAAGCGTTGTTTTAAGTGATTCATCGGCAAAAGCCAGCCTGCAGCTGTTGTTCTGATATGTTTTTATCAGATTTTCCTCAGATATCCTGTGATGATATAAAACAGGAACTGCGCCTATACATGCAGATGCGAAATATGCTGCGCACCAGTTCGGCGAACCTTTTCCGAATATCATTATCCTGTCTTTTTTCTTTATTCCTGAAGAAACCAGCTGTTCGGCAAGGGCCATGATTTCCCTGAAAAACTGCATATATGTTACGGGATCTTTTCCTACAAATGAAATACAGCTTTTTTCATAATAATTTTTTTTTAAGGCCGTCAAAAAATGATAGATGTTGTAGCCATTTAAATTAAATTTCATAACTCAGTGTATTATAATATCGGTAAAAAATAATGACAATCCGGAAATTCTCTTCATACTGTTATTCTACAAAAGATGCATATTCTTTCTGTATCCATCCATCTGCCAGTCCAGGGACTGATATATGCAGCCATCCGTTCCTTTTTTTCAAAAGAATAAATTCGGCTCCGGAGTACAGCGGCTCTTCAATTACCGGCGTATAGCTTGAATTATCGCCTTTTCGTAATACTGTTTCCTGCGCAGTTATCACTCCTTCCAGCTGATTAGCATTTGCGGTTGCTGTTATAAACAGTGAAATACTGAAGATAATAAAAAGAATGAATGAGGCAATACCTGTATATAAAATAATACGTTTTCTTTTTTTTATAAATAATACTGCCAGTAAAAGGAAAACACTGATAATAAGCTTGATCATATCACTGAAATAATAATGCCAGAAAAGGACAACTTTCAGGGGAGTCAATGTACTCAGATTGCTGAAATCATTTCTACGCGCAAGTCTTGCAGCATTAAGATTGAACTTAAGATCCCTGTTTCCCGGATCCATCAGCAGACCTTTTTTATAACTCAGGATTGCCATTCCATAATCCTCAGCCATGAAAAATGCATTTCCTGCATTATAAAAAATACCAGGTGAAGACATTTTTTCGATATTTATATATGACATATATTCATTTCCAATTTCCCCGAACAGTTTTTTTGCATGTTCCGGACCCGATTTGTAAATTGAGAGGCCCTGCTGAAATCTGTTCTCAAGGTCCTGAAAATCAATATTAAGGGCATCATTCTGACAAAATACGGAAGTACCGATAAACAAAAATACAATTATAAAAAATATATATTTCATCGTAGTTTCCTGTCTTCCAGATTAAAAATCAGTTTATTCATGTTATTTATTTTCATATTATTATCCATTTTATAATTGAACAGAATACCCAGTCCATTAAACACATTTTCTTTCCATTTTTCACTTTGCCCTGAATTTCTTATCTGCTCTTTAAGTCTTGATAAATTCGAATGCTCCCTGATTTTTAAAATGCTGAATATCATTTTCATAAAATGACTGCGCAAATCATCAATTGAATTTTTATTATAGTTCTGTTTTTCTTTTTTCCCGGATCTTATAAGAAAACTCAGAATAAGATAAACAGAAAAAGCAGCCAGTAAGGAAAAAACAATAAACAGATACAGTTTTTTTATGTTTACATCATTATAAACTTTTTTAAGATCATTCATAATTTCAGTACTGTCATAATTATATCTTATTCCTTTCTCGTTTATATTGCTGTCTTTTTGTGCTTCCGATTCATTATCATTTTTATAAATATCGCTCATTGCGGAGACATTGGCAGAATGAATAATCAGCGGTACTGTATTGGAATACGCATATTCATATTTACCGGTTATGGAATTAAAATAATTGATGCTTATTGAGGGGATTTCCGAAATTTCCGGGTTTTTCGGACGAATTGTCTGGATAAAAACCATTTTTGCAGCCGCATTTTTACCTGCCGAATGTTCAAACGGGAAACTGAAATCTTCTGCAAAAACCCTGATTTCGGATAAATCAGGTAAATCGTAATCTCCGGGGATATCTCCTTCCATTGTAATTTCCAGTGTTATCGGTTCACCGACTGAAGCTTCTACAGGCACCGCACTTATATTTATTTCAAGACTGCCGATTATTCCGGAAAAATCATCAGGCTGTCCGGCCAGAGGCAGCGGTGTAACCCTGAATGAAGGCCCTTCACATGGTATAACCATTTTGCTGTAAACATAACTGCCGAAAAAATCTTTCTGACCTGTTGTGCCTTCAAACTGAACAACAATATCATCGGATTTCACCGTCCCATCAACAAGGGGTGTGAATCTTCTCCTTAGCCTGACATAGTGTTTATTCTGATTATATGCTGCCTGAATTTCTATTCCATTATACCTCGCGGTAATCTGCACCTCATCAGGTTTCATTTCAGGATCAAGTTCTTCATCGTTCATTTTATTGCGCAGCGCAAACAGATTACGGAAGTGAAGATTCCGGGCAGGACCCGAATAATCAAAATAAAAATCCGCTGTAACGGGTTCTCCTGTATATACCTTTTTTTTGCTGTATTCAATCTTTGCAGAATAATTTTTATTTTTCTGCGGTTTTTCAACTGTAATTTCATAACTTTGAAGAATATATTCTTTATTGTTGAGTACAATTTTGCTTTCGGGGATTGTAATTTTTCCTTCCTTTTCCGGTGTTATATAAAAGGTTTCAATAAAGATTTTTTTCGTAGAAGTTACTCCGTTTATTAACTGTGAGTATGTCTGCATCTGCCGTCCTGCATATTCCACCAATGCTCCCGGGACTTCCAGATAATCATATGGCGGAATATCGCTTTCTGTTTCGATATAAATCCGGTATACAGCGCTTTCACCTACATAAATTCTGGTGCCTGATATTTCATGACTGACATTGTCTGCAAAAGACGAAAAACCTGTAAGCATAAAAAGAATCAAAAAAATCTTTTTCATTACCAATCCTTTTCCACATCATTTATGGATGAGCCGGACTGTCGTATAACTTCATAATCCTTTTCACCTTCAAGCTGATCAATGATTTTTCCAAGAGCTTCATCATTTTCTGAATCATTGTTTTCGTTATTTCCCTGCATTTTCTGTGCAGTATCCTCAAGCAGCCTGATTATCTGCTCCTGCTTATCAAGGCCTTCTTCCTTTTCAGATTCCCTGAAAAGCTCAGCCGCTTCTTTCTGCATCCCGGAGGCCTGTAAAAGGTCATCTTTTAAAAATTCGTATTTCTGTGAAAGCTCTTCACTTCTTCCGGAAATATTGTCCTGTTCCGAAGCAGTTTCATTGTTGTCAGAGTTTTCACCGGAAGCTTTTTTATTGATATTCTTCTGCTCATCAATTAATTCATTTAATTCATTCATTGCCGAACTTTTCTCTACTCCAAGTTTCTGTTCCTTCAGTTTTTCCAGTTCCAGCATTGCCATTTCCCCGTTATGTATTGCTGAATCAAATTCGGGTGTAAATTCAAGACATCTTTCATAACTTTTCAATGCAGTTTCCAGATCACTTATACTTGCATCAATATCCACTTCTTTTTCTGATTTCATGTATGCTGAATTTCCGGCATTATAATAAAAACTGGCAATTTTAAAATCATCTTTTGCAAGCATTGCCCCACTGTTGAATTTTTCCAGTGCTGCATTATAGTTTTCACTCCTGTAATCTATCACTGCCTGATTATGAAGTTTCTCAAGTTCACGGTCGGATTCATTTTCTGCACTGGCGAATAATGACTGTGAAAGCAGGAATAATATTACTGCCGGAATAATCCTCATGCTCCCCTCCAGTTTACTGTAAAAATAAATGATGTAATCAAAAAAATAACTGAAAACAGAAGAAACAGCTGAAACAGTTCCAGCTGTTCAATACTTGATGTTATTGTTTTTTTGTTTTCACTGTTTTCCGCAAAAGCCCTGTACACACTGGCAAAATTGAGGGATCCTTCTTTTACCTGGACCAGGGCGCTTCCGGGAAGACTGTCGACAATCTGCCTTAGAATATCGGTTCTGGCAACTGACCACACTTCCCTGCCGTCATGCATAATAAAGCTTTTTCTTCCCTGATCATCGTAAACCGGAATTCTTGCACCGGTAGAGTCATTTCCTGTCATAATCGCAAGTATGTTTATTTCATATTTATTAAGACTTGCAGCTGCTTCGACCGGAAAACTTTCCTGATCTTCACCGTCTGTAACCAGAACTATTTCAAGACTTTTATCAGATTTGTTTTCAATTATTTCCTTTTCTGTTTTCCGGAACGCATCACCGGTCATTGTTCCTCCCCGTGAAACGCTGTCCGGCCCGATTGTTTTCAATGTATCCATAAAAAAGGAATAGTCATGAGTCAGGGGACAGAGGACAAGTGATGTGCCAGCAAAAGCCATAATTCCAAGCCGGTTTCCTTTTAATGCATCAAGACCGTCAACTATTGACAGAACGGCCTGCTGCAGCCTGTTTGGTTTCAGGTCCTCGGCCATCATGCTGTTTGATACATCAAAAATAAACAGAGTATCCCTTCCGATTGTTTCCTTTTCGACTGTTCTTATATCCATTGCCGGCCTGGCCAGGGAAAAAACAAGCATTACAAATGAAAGAATTATTAAACCATACTTCAGAATCAGCGGAAGTCCGGATTTCATTCTGCTTCCGTTAAAAGCAAGATAAGCTTTTCTTTTTTTTACATAGGCATAAACTGCAAGAAATATAAAAAACGGAACAAGCCATAACGCCCATAGGACTTCAGGTACATTCCAGACAAGATTATTCATGCCGACAACCTCCTGAAGATCAGTGTGGATAAAATTATATAGATAATAAAACAGATGCCTGCAGAAAATGCAAAGGGAAAATATAATTCTTCAATTTCATTGTATTCTTCGACCTTTATTCGGCTCTTTTCAAGACGGTCGATTTCCTCGTAAATATTTCTCAATTCATTGCCGTTTTCAGCCCCAAAGTACTTTCCCCCTGATAATTCAGCCATCCGTCTTAGATATTCTTCATTTATTTTTGAAGGCACCATCTGACGGAAAGTCTGTGAAAGATTATTTACTACCCTTGATGTCTCTTCTCCTGAAAATCCTATTGTATATATTTTTATTCCCCATTTACCTGCAATTTCTGCAGCATCAAGGGGACTGATTTTACCGGCATTGTTGTTTCCATCGGTAAGCAGAATTATAATCCTGTTTTTTATCTTGTATCCGGCATCATATTCAAGATTTGCTTCATAGTCTTTCAGCCGTCCCGCTGCAAGCAGTACAGCATCTCCGATCGCTGTGCCGTCTTCAAATCTTGAACTTACAACCTGTATATACGGCAGATAATCAACAAGTGCCGTATGATGCAGTGAAAGCGGTAATGCAGTTTCCGGAAATCCCGCAAATAAAATCAAACCTATCAGATCGTTTGGTCTGCCTCCCATTATTTTATCGTTACCGGTAATAAATTCTGAAAAAACTTCCTTTACAATATCAAGCCGTGATTTCCACTCATCTTCAAGTTTCATTTCATATGACATTGAACTTGACCTGTCTATGACCATTTCAATTGCCATACCTTCAGTTATGTTATATGACTGCTCAAGTATATTCTGAGGTCGTGCAAGCGCAATTACCATAAGAACAAATGAAGCTGCAATAAATACTGTCGGAAGGAAAAACAGCCTTTGCCGCAGACTTACAGGCAGCTTTTTTAAAACAGTTTCCGAAGTAAAACTCTGACCTTTTCTGAACCGTACAGAAAAATATACTGCAGGTACTGCAAGAAGGAGAATAAAAAAAGATTCCGGATTTGCAAAAATATCTATCATTTCTTTTTCTCCTGAAATTTTACCTCTATCCTTATAAAAATATTCTTAATCATCTTCAGGTCATCCCGCCAGCTGACATCGGAAATATAGTTTTTCCTGAACTTTATTTTTTCCCATTCAGAATATGATTTGATAAAATCATGCTGAAGCTGATTATTTAGGTTTATATTAATAAATATCCAGTTAATGAATTTTTCATGTGAAAATGGTTCCATATTGCTTCCTGAAAGAAAACCGGCGTATTTTTTAATTGAATTTGTCAGTGTGATGTAGAATTCCTTCTTTTTATCTCTTATTTCATGAAGATTTTCCCAGGTTTCCCAGAATTCTTTTTTCGGATCGGTTTTAGTATTTTTTCTCCTCGTCATTACAAAAAGGAAACCTGCAGCTGATAATATCAAGGCTGCCGTTACCAGGATAATTACAAGAAGTAACGAATTTTTACCGGAAAACTGCGGAACCGACAGATCCATAAGCCTGCTTTCCTGATTAAGCATTGAAGCAACCTTCAACCGCAATGTATCGACAGTTATATCAAAGAAACCATTGGAATTTCTGAATTTGAATTCCAGATCCTGAATTTTCAAGTCTCCATACCTTGCAGGCTTTAGTTTTACAGAGCTTCGCAGGGTATATGGTCCGGAAACCGGAAGTCTGCTGCTTTCCAGATTATCAGCGGCATTTATTTTTACATTTTCAAATATCATAAGTCCTGTAAAAACAGTTCCTTCGGGAATATCTATCTGATAATTCAAGTCTGTTCCTGCAAAGATATTCGCTTCATTATTATAATTGATATAAATCCGGACACCGTATTTTTCAAATACATTTTCCACTGTTTCCGCATTTAAACCAGAAGGCATAAGTACAGCTGCAATAATAATCAAAAGCCCAAGCCTCATTATTTTATGCCCTCTCTTCTTCTTTTGAAAAATATTGCCAGCTCATAAATCCAGTCACTTTGCGCTTTAAGGCAGATAAAATCGGCACCATTTGCCATTGATTCATTTCTTACCCTGTTTTTTAGAATTTCTGCATTCTTTTTAAATTCAGTTCTTATTTTTCTGCCTGAAGAATCAATTATTGTTCTTTTACCGCTTTCCGGGTCAATTATATCCACAAGCCCGGCATCTGGGAGTTCAAGCTCTCTTTTATCACGGACCATAACATTGACAAGATCATGCTTCCTCGATACTTTTTTCATCGATTTAAGCCAGTCGGTATCATAAAAATCCGAAATCAGAAAAACAACCGAACGTCTTTCAGCAACCTTCATAATGTAGTCAAGAGCATTGCCTATTGATGTTTTTTTTGATTGAGGTCTAAAAACAAGAAGTTCCCTCGTCATTCTCAGCACATGCCTGAGTCCCTTTTCCGGATATATGAAAAGTTCAGTCTGATCGGTAAATACTATCAGTCCTGTTTTATCGTTATTCATGTTTGCAGCAAATGAAAGAACAGTTACAAGTTCTGCTGCAAATTCATTTCTTGTTTTATTTCCGTATTTCAGCAGACCTGAAGCGCTGAAATCGACAACAAATAAAACCGTAAGCTCACGCTCTTCCCTGTATCTTTTAATATGCGGAACTCCGGTTCTGGCTGTTACATTCCAGTCTATTGCCCTTACATCATCGCCGGGATAATATTCCCGGACTTCTTCAAATTCAATACCTTTCCCTTTAAACGCCGACTCATACTCACCCGAGAAAAGGCTTGTTACAGATTTTTTTGTAAAAATCTGGATCTGTCTGATTTTCCGAATTATCTCTTTGCTTATCATGGCATTGGAATACTTGCGTATATTCTCTGAATTATATCCTCAGTACTTATTTCTTCTGCTTCTGCTTCATAGCTTGGAATAATCCTGTGCCTGAGTATATCAATCCCTATTTCCTGTACATCTTCGGGAGTAACCCAGTCCCTGTCATTAAGCATTGCCAGGGCCCTTGCTGCCTGTGAAAGATAAATTGCAGCGCGCGGAGATGCACCATACTGAATAAGGGACTTTATATCCA
>CAZKOK010000096.1:0-10107 GCA_964554355.1 uncultured Spirochaetia bacterium
GCAAGAACCAGACAACAGACTACAATTGGTATTGATATGATTATTTTGGACAGCTGCCAATTAAATTTTGAGAGAGTATTGACATGGATCCTTGTCTGCAAAAAATCAGCGAATTAATGCAACAAAATCTGCGTTCGGGCTATCTGAGTATATGTAAAAACAAAAAACAGGAGAATTAATTATGAAAAAAATATCAACATCAGGCGCTTTATTATTATTGCTGCTTCTTTTTCCGGGATGCCCGTTACCGGAAATACAGCAGGTATCAGACCCTGTTCTTGATCCTGCCGCCTGTGAACTGGCTTCCGTACCTGCCGAAATAAAATTCAGTTCAGCTACAGAAGGTGCAGTTTTCTATTATACAACTGATGGTTCCGGGCCGACTGAAAATTCCCTGTCCGGCAATTCCTGTACGCTTACCCAGGCCGCAACACTCAGGGTACTGGCAGTCAAAAAAGGTATGAAGAATTCCGGTATTGTCACGGCGGAATATACTGTTTTCCAGGCTCCCTGTGACGATCCCGCTTTGGCTTCCTTAAATCCGTCCGAGGGGCTGTTCATTCCGGCTTACGATCCGGAGCAGCTGACGTATGAACTTGTCATATCCAGCCGGGCATCTGAAATAACATTCACACCCATAAGCCGGGGACCGGGAGCACAGATCAGTCTCCAGGGTACAGAGCTTGTTTCCGGAGAAGAGAGCCCTGCTTTTCCTGTAAGCGACGGGGATATCCTTACCGTGCATGCAGTTTCCCAGGACGGGGCCCATACCAGGGATTATCAGCTGACACTCGGGGTCATTAATCAGGATTCGTGGGAACTGAACATACCTGAAGGCCCCAGAAACAAAGAGAGTTTCCGTACAGCATCCTCGGACGACGGGACTGTTCTTGCCGCGTATTCACTTTCCCGCGAGTTATCCTTTTCCGGCGATTCAGGCCTTTCCTGGAGCGAATATCCGAATATAAATGATGAAATCCGTTACTGGTATGCCCTGGATGTTTCCGCTGACGGAAATGTAATTGCTGCAGCATATGATAATTACTTTGTCATCTCACGTGATAAAGGACTTACCTGGGATGATCCCGCAGCGCTTTGCGAATACCGTATAAATGATATAGCCTTATCAGCGGACGGCGCTGTTATTTACGTTGCGACCGATTCGGTTTATGATGATTATCTTTGCATGTCGACCGACACAGGTAACAGCTGGAGCGACCTTGACGGCGTGAATTCTCCGGGCCTTGACCGATGGGGGGCTGTAGAATGCTCATCCGACGGAAGCATTGTCATAGCCGGTTCTTCCGAAATGTACGAAGAAGGCATATGGTTTTCCTCTGACGGCGGTTCCACCTGGACAGAACAGAGCGATATTCCGAACAAGACCATAAGCATGTCGGCGGACGGGACTAAAATCGCCGCAGCCGACGGCACCTATGTGAACATATCAACAGATTCGGCGCAGACCTGGGAATCTGTCACGGGAAAATTTGCAAACCGGGTATTTTACAGTCCTGACGGTTCATTTTTATTGATAAGCCACTATCATGGTGAAACCGATGACATTGCCTGGACAACCGACGACGGCGAAAACTGGACTGAATATGATGATATCGGATGGGAACTGGTCAGCGCCGGAATAAATACTGACGCAAGTAAAATAATAGCCTGTTCCAATACTGCCTGGCACCTTCGGGTTTCCGCTGATATGTGTGCCACCTGGAGTGATATCTCCAATGTCGGCCGCTGGGACTGGAAAGATGCAGCTGTTTCTGCAGACGGCCGATATCAGGCAGCCGTATTTAATGACGGGCAGGGAGGTTATCTCTATCAATCCGGTGATTACGGAGAAAACTGGGCTGTCAATAATGTATTGGGTTATGGTGAATGGACCCATCTGGCCATTTCAGATAACGGAGAGAAACTGGCGGTATGCAGCTACCGGGACGGAATTATAGCGATATCTTCCGATTCAGGCAGCAGCTGGACAAACTCGGTGGTTGGACCACACCCTTCAACAATCGAGAAATGGGGCGGAATAGATATGTCATCTGACGGCCAGGTAATTCTTGCCAGCCAGATATATCTTGATACCCATCTGTCAGCTGACGGCGGAAACAGCTGGACAACCGTTACCATTGGCTCACAGCCATCAAACCCTGCCTGGAGAGCTGTTTCTGTCTCGGCCGACGGGAATACCCTGCTGCTGGCTGCGTCCGAAGTCTGGGTTTCTGCCGACAAGGGCAGCACCTGGGAATGCAAGGATGATAATTCCAGCTGGACCGGAGGAGAACTCTCTCCCGACGGTTCCAGAATTATCCTGACCAACGTCTATAACAGCCGCCTGGGATATTCAGACAACCTGGGAGACAGCTGGACCACTATATCTTTGGGTTCTGCACGAAAACCTGTTGATGTGTGTTTTTCACAGTATGGAGACGGGATTCTTGCGGCCACAGTGGAAGGGTTTTACAGTACCGACTGGGTGGCTTCCTTACCCGGAGACTTGATAGTTTCAATGAATGCAGGAGACACCTGGACAGAGCTGGATGGCCCGGGACGCAGGAAATGGTCCGGAATTGCCGCCAGTAATGATCTTTCCATAATCTGCGGCGTTGCCGTCGATGCAAGGGGAATCCGGAATAATCATTGATTATTCCGGATTTTACCGGCAAAGCCGGATTCGTGAACATTCGCGGTCAAATTCCTGTATTCACATTCTGAAAGAAGGGGACAAATCAGGGGCCGGGGAGGGCGGACTACTGCTCCGCATAAAAAACAATTCCATCCAGACAAACAGTGGCAGATGCTCCTGTGGAAGTCCCCGGATCGTTAAGCGCAATGGTGCCGTCATAATAAATAAACATGCATCCTGCATCATCATCTCCGGCCGGAGCATATGCAGTAATCAGCAGGGTGTGTTCCGGTATGTACCCCGCAGGCAGAGTAAAAACAGTATAATATGCACTATAGCTGGAATCGCTGACCATCCCTTTGAGATGAACAAATCCCATCTCATCGATACCGAATCCGGCTGTTTCATAATATCCGCCAAAATTAAGCCAGCCGTTTTCAAAGGCCGGTTCTCCCGCATCTCCGATTTCATGCCAGACAAATCCTTCCCGGCCGGCGAGGCCGCAGGAAGCAAGTATTATCAGGCTGAATCAGCAGACAAATACACAATATTCCTGTTTTCCTTTAGCCGGTGGAGCTATTTCAAATATACAGCGAAGATATTCATAAGTATTCAGGCCGTTCGCCTTCGCTGTTTCTATCAGTAATTACATTCCGCAGGGAGAGAAGAAGCATCCGCGGATGAACTGGATTGTACTAAAATTATTATATCTTTCGCAGGTTTTCCGGCCGCCGCTTTTGGCCGACTGTCCGGTGAAAATACTATAATTGTCCAGATCATGGTTCTCCCTGATTAGCGGATACCATCTCTGCCTGGCAGGGTTGAAAACAGGGAAAAATGATTGTCGTCAGGGTCGGTAGTTTTAATTGTCGCTGATCAGGCAGGTTCAGGCCGGGATTTCCAACTTTCGGCCGTCTTCTTTTTTAAGCTTTTCCGCTTCTTATGATATCTGATTGTTCCTTCCGAAACTCCGAATCTTTTTACCGGTTCGCTATTGGTTTATCCAAAACCAAAATCCGTTTTGATAAACTCCCTGCATTCAGCATTCAATTTCGCCATGCCGCAACCTCCCCCAACCTCCTGTAGAGGTTTTCGGCATCGTAAATCTTTACGCCGATCTGTTCGAAGTTTATCAGGCCTTTGGACAAGCGTCAAAGTTCACCACAAAGGCGACACTTTGACGCTTATGTTTGTTTACAATAAAAGTATATATTGATTAAAAAGCACGAATAGCACGGACATGCATTGAATCACCTTTTAGAGCTCCATCACCCTCGTAGGGGCTGAATCTTATCCATAAAGCAATATCAGTATTGAACTCTGAGGAGGACCAATAAGTCTGACCATCAGGGAATGCACTGAAATAATCTCTTTGAGCATATAGTTCGTCCAATTCATCAGATGATGGCAAAAACCAATCATTTAGACCGCCTCCATTATAATTTCTGCATACCGATTCTGCGCTTGATGCCCAGCTGTTCTGAGCTTTTATAAAATCAGTATTTTCTGATCCTGTTCCTATTTCTGATGGCAGCGGAGAAACTCCGTTTGCGTATGCATCTGTTATAGTATTCCATACTTGAGCTGTACCCTGATCGGATGGAGCAGCTTCTAACCCATGCAGCCCTCCATCTGTAATATAAAATACAATTCCAACACCGCTTGGGCCAGTGTCTCCAATGGAATATACGTTATCTTCCGGTGGAGAACAATTTAAAAAAGCAATTAAAACCAGGAAAGCCGCAATAAAGAAAGAAAATCTGCTGTTCATTAAAACTCCTAAAAACTTATTATTTAAGATATGCGATATTTTTCAGCACCCTCAGGTACCGTCAAATTATACAGTAATTTTTATATTTTTTGCAGTTTTTCTTTCAGATTCCAGGGCAGGAGTGATTCCCGATCCTCTGTGCTTTTAGCCAGTAAACGTCATATGTGGTATAATTCAGCTATCTGAAGAAGATGTTATGCGGACAAGAAGCAGGATCTTCATATTCCTTGTTATTAAAGCCCTCTAAACAGTCAAAAAAAAATAAATCCCTCAAAAAGTGTAAAATCACGAGATATTAAGGTTTGGTTTACTTTTAAAATCTATTGCATTATCCATTGTTTATCTTATCAATAACTCTTATGATAACATATAATAATTTCCAAGAGGTGATATATGTCAACAGGTACAGTTAAGTGGTTTAATTCATCAAAAGGATTCGGTTTTATCGAACAAGCCGATGGAGAGGATCTATTTGTTCATAAAAACGAAGTTCAAGGCAACATCAATGAAGGAGACAAAGTTGAATTCGAAATCGGCAGCAGTCAAAAAGGTCCATGTGCTACAAACGTAAGAAAAGTTTAATTGTTTGTTTTCAAACGGATTCGGACACCTGTACTCAAATCCCGGGTTACAGTTAACTATACTTTACCAGCTGTCTGCTGACAAGTTTTTTCAATTACTCATCCGTAAGCATACTGGTGTGGAAAAGCATGATACCAAAGAGTGACGGGTCTTTCGGCCGTCTTCTTTTTAAAGCCTTTTCCGCTTTTTATGATATCTGATTGTTCCTTCCGAAACTCCAAATCCTTTTGCCGGTTCGCTATTGGTTTATCCAAAACCAAAATCCGTTTTGATAAACTCCCTGCATTCAGCATTCAATTTCGCCATGCCGCAGCCTCCTGTGGGGGTTTCCGGCATCGTAAATCTTTACGCCGATCTGTTCGAAGGTTATCAGGCCTTTGGACATATGTAGTATGCATAGCCCATGTTTGTAGGCTAAGCCAAGAAATATGCTTTATGCGATTGTTAATATAATAGCTAATATTTATAGATCAAACACCCAGACAATATTCTTCAATATATAATCATACGGAGGTTCTAAATCATCAGTAATTTTTGAAATTAAGTAAACTATAAAATGTTCAGCATTCAATATTGAAAACAGAGAGTTTCTAATTTCCTCTGCAATCATTTCATAATAATTATTTTGATCATCAGAGAAATCAGCTTGATTGTCAAAGTTCTTTTTAATGAAAATATTTCTTTATCACTATTGTTTAGCCAAAATGCGTAGACAACCTTTATGGAATCAGTGATAAATTTATATTGTCGCTTTTCTAAATCGACATAATGATTGATCGGATTAATCTTTTCTATTGCATTTTCATATTTTTATTGTTCATCATTCTAAGCACTCTTCAACTGATACAAATACTTCTGAAACCCAATAAAAGTCTCCTTAATGATATCAACCCCGCCTGGCTTCTCCGCTGCATCCGTCATAGAATGGTATTTCAAAGTAAGCAGATCAGGCAGTTTTTCCTGGGACAGTTCATCGACACCGGACTCGATATATTTTTCAAGTACAAAGCCGACAAAATCTTTCTGTTTGTCATTCAGTTGAACAAATATACTATCCCTGGAATTATCAACTCTTTGCATTCTGCTTATCGGCTTGACCGCGAAAGCAACATATTCAAGAACATCATAAATATCACTGTCTTCTGCCTTGATCAGCTGCCGCATTGTTTTCAGTTCTTCCTTGCCGTAACCTGCTTCTTCTTCCTCCGCCGCTTTGTATCCTGCCGGCGGTTATCTGGTATTCTCGGAATATTTTGCTGTCAGCTGTAGCGCCCCAGCCGCAGTCTGCAAGGAGAGGATCAATGAGATTGGCCCGGGTATCGGCTTCGTTCATCAACTTTCCTTTTATCTCATATAATATGTATTCAAGACTTTTTGTCTCATATTTTTCAATTCATGATACTCAAAACAAATTCTTCCCTTCGGCAATATTAATCAACTCGCTAAAGACAAAGATACCGGGTCTGCGTCCTTTACCGATTCTCAACGGTCGTAAAATTTTATTATCTTGCAGTATTTTCAAAATTCTGGCAGCTGAAGGCTTGGGGATTCCTGAATTTTGTGCAAATTGCGGGGCGGTAAAAATACCCGCGTTAAACAGGAAGTCAACAGTCTGGATTGCATGCTGTGAATGAGTCAATTTTGCTGTTTTCTCTTTAATATTTTCATATAAGCGTAAAATCGACCTGGCTTTTTGTTCATTTTCTATGGCCTGCTTTTTTACTCCTTTCAGGAAAAACAGGCACCATTCAGTCCAATTGCCAGTCAGGGAAACATCCCGCATTTTCTGCAGATATTCTTCCCTGTTGTCTTCAAAATAGGCACTGATATAAAAATCAGGGCTTTGCAATAATTTTCTTTTGTGCAGAAAGAGAGGAATGATCATTCTGCCCAGACGGCCATTACCGTCACTAAATGGGTGAAGCGCTTCAAACTCAAGATGCAGTATTGCCAGCTGAATAATGGCATCAGGCTGATTCTGGTCATTAAAATACAATTCCCATTGGTCCATTCCCTGCTGCAGCTGCTCAGGCGCAACGGGGATAAAACCGGCTTCTTCAATACTGCAATTTTTTGGACCGATCCAGTTCTGCTCCTTCCGGTAATAACCTGGTGATTTGTCACGTCCGCGTACTCCCTGCATTAAAACATGATGCGCTGACCTTAGAATTTGCTGAGAGAAATTCCTGTTTTTCAATTCTTCCACGCAGCCGTACATGGCTTTTCGATAATTCAGGACCTCTTCCGCATCATCCCGTTTGGGCTGAGACATGATTTCCAAGCTGCTATCGGCCTGAAATTCGAGGACTTCTCCCATGGTAACCTGTGTGCCTTCGATTTTTGACGAAAGCACCGCTTCCTGAGTTGTAAGCGGTGAAAGCAATATATGTGCGTTTGTTATAGCTGATAATAGTCCGTCATACCGGGCAAGGGCTGCATTTGACGGGCCGATTAATGGTATCAGTTTTGACCAGTCCATTTTTTGCGGAGGGAATTTCCCAAGGTGATACTTTACAGGTTTTTCAGGCATTATTTATTGCTCCCTGATTTAAATCATACCATCTGTTATTCATACTACATATTATTATTTCGGTTTTATTTTCCATGTGCCTTCCTTTTTATTTTCCCCTCCAGATCAACCAAAGTCTTGTGAAACTCTTCAAGAACAATCTCCGGTTCCGGAATCGCAGTACTGACATACCGGGAAATATTCAGATTGTAATCATTATCCGGGATTTCATCCATATCTACCCGGCGGGAATATCTTTCCACTTTACCGTCGCGCTTCCGGTATGTTGAAACTATCTTTTCTACACCGCATCCGCGTTCTGATTAATCCCTTCAATCAAATCAATAATTTTCCCCGTCTCTTCCTCATCAAAAATTCCGGAAATCCCTCCTGAATGAATCCTGACAAAAGGAATCTCAAACAACTGAGAAGGTTCCAGCACTCCTTTCTGTGTCAGAAAGTCAATAATCTGGTTTATAAAAGAAATCTGATCTCCATTGAATTTATTATTATCCAGATATACCGAAAAGACTTCTTTGGCAGCTTTTTTATCAAGACCTGCAATACTGCGGATAAATCTGCCAAGTGAGGCTTCTCTGATTCGTCAGTTGTCCAAACGCCATAAGCGAACTTTCCACCATAAGGGTAGTGCCTTCCATTAAATACCTGTCAAAAATACTCGACCAGCCATGGTCTTCAATCGAATACGGCATAGGCCGTGTCGAAAAACTGGTAATGGAAAAGGTAAAGGAAGCCGAATCGGAGGAAGCAGTATGAAAAGGATAATAAGCATATTTATAGCCATTCTGTTCCTGACAGGATGCATAAGCCAGAAGGTCAATGTTTATACAGACAAAAAAGACCCGGAAATATCCGCGGAACAGGAAAAGAACAATCAAAACACTGAAAACGCGGAAAAAACGGAAAACAGGCAGGCTGAAAATTATGTTATTGAAGGCATATGGATATTCATGGACACCGATTTTGAAGGCTGCAGTTTTGAATTCCACAGGGACAATGTCCTTGTACTGGTCTCGCCCCAAATAACATATACCGGGAATTTCAGCATCGATTACGGGAGCAGCCCCGTAAAGCTGGACCTTTATATACCGGAACAGGGCCATGTCAGCACAATCATACGCTTTCTGGAAAGCGATAAAATCGAAATGGCCAACAGCCTGGAAGGAATGGCCAGACCCGTTGCTTTTGAAGACAGCCGGATACTTGTGAGGATCGGGGGAACATAAATCCATGAATTACAGCCCGGCGGGGAAAGCGCAGGGACATCCGGATATTACTGTTCCCTCAAAAACATATAGGCACCCCTGTCGGTGCCGAATTCATACATCTTTCCCGCCTCGTATGTCCATTCGCTGCATAATGGCGCAGTTTGAGCGAAGCGACTGCACTGAACCGTGACACAGCATTGTCAGCTTAAAGCAGTTGTCAGGTTTTATTCCTGTTAATCATATCAGTCAGACTTATTGCCGGATGATGAAACCTTTTTTCATATTCAAATATCTCACCGGTAATTGCCTGTTTCGGACACCATTGATAACAAGCGAAACACAGCTCACATTTATTGTGCCAGCGAGGTTTATCTTCGATCGTTATATTTGATACAGGGCAAATTTTTGAACAAGTCCCGCATTTTATACACTCGTTTGTAGTTTGAAAATTATTATCTGACTGCCTAAACAGCTCTTCCATATCTGTTTTCCCTGATTTGGATAGATACTGATAACGTTTTAGAATCATTGCTTTTTGTGATACCAGCAGATATTTCAGGAATATTTTCTTTATAAATGAAATCTTTTCTACTTCAGAAATATTGCTTTTTAACAAATTCAAAACATGGATCTTCAATTTCCCCCAATTCGTATACAGTTTTTCCCTTTTTTTTAATTCGAAATCATTATCCGTAACAAGTTTCTTTTTGGTAATTATATGGGCTATCTTTCGAAAAGTTGAAAATGGGGAACTCATTTTTATAGTTAATCCAATAGATAATTTTCCATTCTTTTCTTCAATAATTTTATTTACGTTTTCTATCGTATATCCCGGAATTCCGCTATGAGTACAAATAACGAATATAGTATTCCCGCTTAAATCACTGATATTTTTCGGAAACGTATTGACGATATTTGGTATCCCGCTTCTTCCATATGTTGCATGGTAAACCGGAAAAATGATTCCGAACAAGCCGGTATTTGTATTTATAGTTTGCTTTATAGTGATATCATTTATTGCATTCAGGTTACATGACAGTTCATCGGATAAATCTTTTGCAATTGCATAGGAATTACCTGTGCCGGTAAAATAGTAAATTTGACCATTCATTTCTTTTCTCCGGCGCTGAAGGCGTCAATCCAGGGTCAAAATGGACTGCCCGCAGCAGGCGAGTCTGTTCCATTATAATTGCTTCATCCTGTTCATCTGTTATTTTTTCCAGTAATGAGACACCGCTTACTTTTAGTTCATTTGCAGATATCGTGTTTTCCATTCTAAACAAGGTCTAAGGTGTCAAGTTCAAAAGCATATTATGCATTTAATTCTTTATTATGTACAAACATGTGAATCCCATGAATTATGACATAGTCTGCAATATGT
>CAZKOK010000097.1:0-10096 GCA_964554355.1 uncultured Spirochaetia bacterium
ATTTCCCGGAAGACAGGGAAACCACCTCAGAGAGATACTGCGGTGAGAATGCAGTGGCAAAGTATCTTGAATATGGAATGACCGGCAGATTTTTTCAGTCTGTAAAGTCCATACTGCCTGACCCTGATTTTCATTATACGGTAATAAACGGCAAGTCATTTGCTGTTAAGGATCTTGTTGCTGTTGTACTCAGAAATCTTTTAGGGGAAGCCAATGATGCTCTTCTAAAGAAAGGTCTGCCTCCGGTAAAAAAAGCTGTGATAGGAAGGCCGGCATTCTTTTCGGAAACTGAAAGCGAAGACATCCTTGCCCAGGAAAGACTGGATGAGTCGGCACATCAGGCCGGACTTGACCAGGCTGTTTTTCAGAAGGAACCGATTGCTGCAGCCTTTTCATATGAACAGGACCTGGAAGAAGAACAGACAGTGATGGTCGGCGACATCGGCGGAGGGACCAGCGATTTTACGGTAATGAAACTGAGACCGTACCGGTCCATTCCGGGCGAAGACAGAATCAGTGATATCCTGGCTTTCCATGGTGTACATTATGGAGGAGATGATTTTGACGGGGCGCTGATGTGGAACGAAGTAACCGAACTTCTCGGCAGAGGGACATATTATGAGTCATGGGGCAAAAGGCTTCCTGTGCCGATCCATCTTTTTCATATAATCTGCAGATGGGACCAGATTCATTTCCTCAAGACAATGAAATACAGGGATGAACTTAAATATTTCCGTGCAGGAGCCGAAGATAAGCCTGCAATTGAAAGGCTTACAGCGCTTATTGAAAACAACCTTGGCTTTTTCCTGTTCAGGGAAATTGAAAAATGCAAGATCAGGCTGTCAGAAGAAGAAACAGCGAGTCTTGCATTTCATGATGAGCAGCTGGATTTTGACCGGAAAATATCCAGATATCTTTTTGAGGAATATATCAGCGGACAGGTTGATGAAATCAGGAATGGAATGGAGAAAGCACTCAGGCTGTCCGGCTGCAGTAAAATTGATACTGTATTTCTTACCGGAGGCTCTTCGAGGGTTCCTGTGCTGAAATCGGTTTTTGAAAATGCAGGCAAAAAAATAATTCTCGATAATGAACAGTTCATGAGTATCTCAAAAGGGCTTGCACTTTATGCTCGGGAACTGGGTTTCTGCTGATTCAGCTCCTTAAGATCCTGCCCAGGTTCTTCAAGTCTTTCATAAAGAAATGAAATATTACGTTCATTCAGGTATGGGTCACTGATGTCCGGCACATATAATGCTACAAGAGGCAGGCCGGTCTCTTCTGCTTCAGATAATGAAAAAGTAAATGCATTATTCCAGGAGCTGCGGAGGGAGTTCTGAATGAAATAGAGAATATAGCATTCAGTTTCCGGAAATGCACTCATAAAATGCTCAATTATTCTGTTTAATAGTTACTCCAAGAGTAACTGCGCCGAGGGCCAGCTGATTGTCTGTATAACCATCATCAGCATCACCGTCAGATGCTTCATCCGTCTGTGTCCCCGTTGCGCCGCCTCCCAAAAACCGGTAGTTCAGAAAAATATCCATATTCCCGGATATATGTGCCCCGGCCCTGAGGCTTGCATCAATTATTGAACCCGTAATTTGATTTTCAACTGGACCGAAATGCTGTTCCCGCCATGTTGAAGGAATCTGAATAGGAGACAGTTGTTCTTACATCAATTGGCTGATAAAGAAGAGTTATGAGGTTATTACTGCCGATTTCGATATCCGCTGTAATCCTCCGGAATGGAAAAAGAATATCCTGTCCTCCGGCGTTTACATAATCAAAATCCGTACCGCCTGCTCCCTGACCGAAACGGATTGTATGTGAATAGACATCTAAAAAGCCTAATTCAACACTTCCCCTGAAATTTACTGTCTGCGAAAATATCGGGGACAGAGTAAAAAGCAGTAAAATTAAAGTAAAAATCTTTTTCATTATCAGCACCTCAGGTAATCAAGTACTTCCTTCCCATGTTCCGAAGCTTTCACTTTCGGGAAGACCTTTTCAATCACACCGTTTTCATCAATAATTACAGTGGATCGAATAATTCCCTTGAATATCTTGCCGTATAATTTTTTTTCATCCCAGGCGCCGTATGCCGCTGCCAGTTTGTGATCAGAATCTGACAGCAGGGTGAAGGGGAGATTGAATTTTGCAATGAAATTCTGATGGCTTTTACCATTGTCAGATGATACTCCGACAACAACAGCATTCAAAGATGAAAGATCTGCATGAAGATCACGGAAATTGCATGCTTCGGTTGTGCAGCCGGGTGTATTATCTTTTGGGTAAAAGTAAAGGATTACTTTTTTACCTTTATAGTCTGATAATGAAACGGGATTGCCGTTCTGGTCGTTAACTTTAAAATCCGGAGCTTTTTGTTTTTCAGAAATCATTTTATTCTCCTTTAAATTATTAAACTGATATTAATATAAGTAAAATAGTCAGAATAGTAAAATTTCTGCATAATGTAAAAAAGAGAAAATTGCTTTCCCTCTTTGAATAAAGCCTGCAATTGCACTTATCTGCAGAGGGTGTGAGGGAGATTGCCAGACAGCTGCTCTATTCAAGCCTTATTCTGTAAGCAGTATTATTAATTGATGCCACAAATATTTCACCTGAATCGGTTACAGCGATACCGGTAAGCTGACCTTCTGCATCACTTAGATCAAAGGTTTTCAGTATTTCAAGGGTATCTTTATCCACCAAAAAAAGATATCGGGATGACGATATCATAATTATACAATCCCAGTAATCAGAATAAGAAATACCTGCTATCATAGCGAAGCCTTCAAAAACTCCTGTCGAATAGACAGGCCCATCCTTTATCAGTTTTCCGTTCCGGGAGAATATTTTAAGGAAATTATCCCAGTTTAATATAAGATTTCCATCAGGAAGAACTGATATGTCTGGAAATGAGACCTGTTCGGCTGGAAGCTCAAAAAGAAGTTTCAGATATTGCGTCGAATAATCAAAATAATAAACTTTTTCAACATTTCTTGTTCTGATAACAAAATCATTATCTTCTATTCTATCAGCAGTATATAAAAATCCCGACAGCTTAAATTTCTGCATATAAAATGTTTTGGATTCCGGTGATATTATGAAAGAATCATGATTTGATAAAGTTATAATTTTCTGTCTGCTGTTAACTGCAAGATTACTGACAAACGGATTCGAAATCTCAAAATCGATATCAGTTTGGCTGATATACCTGCTGTTTCTGAATTGCTTAACTGATAATCCGCAGCTGATGAAAACATCGTTTTCAAGAGATGCAATTGCCCATGTATTATAAAGAGTATCATCTTTCAATTCAGGCTGAAAAATCGTTGTGTATTCATTATCAGCCGGATTAAAGCTGAATAAACCTTCCAGACCTTCCTTATCGGCTGTAAAAATGTAGTTTCCGTCTATCAGTGAACCACCTCTGCAGTTTACATAATCATTTGTCGGAAGCTGATGAGATTTCATTTCTGTATAATTCCAGTTGACATCATGACCGAGAACACAGAAAAAATCAAAATCAGTGACAAGAAGATCTCTGCCTGTCAGTTTTACCATATTCGGGTTCCATAAATCCGACCCAGTCAGTTCACGTATATAAATTACTTTATTTGTTTCAAGGTCAAAAGCATATAAAAACCTGTCCCTGTTTATGTACGCAATAAAAAAAAGAACGCTTTCATTGCAGCTTATAACAAAATCAACGCTTGGAGTATATTG
Source organism: uncultured Spirochaetia bacterium (assembly GCA_964554355.1). GTDB lineage: Bacteria > Spirochaetota > Spirochaetia > CAZKOK01 > CAZKOK01 > CAZKOK01. Next base: position 3,733 of record CAZKOK010000097.1, read on the forward strand.
AGCTTCAGTAACCAGTATTATCTGTTCGGATTTACCTGTAGACAGATTATATTTGGCAACTTCAATGTCTGTTTTACCTCTTTCAGCATAAACAGTAGTCAGAAATTTTGAATTAATCGCTGCATAACTTACGTAATAATTGAATGATATTTTTTTTACGAAAGAAGGCTTCAGGGTTTTGCTGTCAATTTTATATATTTCCCAGTCAGGCCGGGGATGACTGTTTTGCATAGCAGATATTTGCCTGGCTGGTAATTAAGAATTCAATGTCAGTATCGATTGTTTTTTCATAACCATTACCAAAAGAATAATTGAGTATTTTTTTCTTGTCTCTGGAATAAACGAATAGATTATTCCCGGAATCAGTAAACAAATGTCCTGAATTAAACACACCCGGCATAGAATTGAGATCTGTTCCAATCCGTTCAACTGATGCGCTAAGATTATTGAAATTCCTGCTGTTTGGTCCTGTCTGACCGAATGAACATATTGAAATAGTGAAGAATATCAGAATGGAAACAGAGATTTTTTTTATCATAAGAACTCCTCTTCGAATACCAATAACATTTGTTCAGAATAATAAATTCAGCATGTTTTCAGTGGATGTCAAATTATGGAGAAAAAATTTACACTGGCAGCCTCAGCCTGCCCGCCCAGAGTCAGGATGGCTGGCTGTATACCAAAGGGAATAAAATATATAAAAGCAATGGTGAAGTCCACGGGCTGTCTCTTCTTGAAGATGAAGATTATCTTGATGATGTTGTGGAAATTGTTGAACATATCGGGACAAAGAAAGATGTATATGTTTTAGTAAGTCTGTGGCGTGATCCGGGTTTTACGGACCTCGGCTGGCCGACAAAAAAGACAAATGAGACGCTTAAAGTACTTACAGCAATGCTTGCCCGGTTTCCCTGGGTGATGTTCGGAATATGTAATGAACCGGCGCAGAATTTCGACGGCAGCCGTGACAGGAAAGTCTGGGACGCAATGAACAGTGCAGTCAATTCAATACGCTCTGCCGAAAAAGCTGCCGGTTCAGCAGAGCATATAATTGCTGTTCAGGGCACCGGCGCCTGGGCAAGGAATCTTCAGTATTACACAGAACATCCGATAACAGCTTTCGGCGGCAGAAACATTGCCTATGAAGTGCATGTATATGATCATCAGGATGTATTTAATGAACGGTTTATTAATCCTTCAAAAAAACTGCCTGTAATTATTGGTGAATTCGGTCCTGCAGACGGCTATATGACGCTGGATGAGTGCCAGGTAATGATGGAAAAAGCAGAAGAGCTTGAAATTCCATATACAGGCTGGTCGTTCCATCAGAGGGCGGCTCCGAGTATGCTTGTTGACCCGACAGGAAGAGGTGCGGGAAAAGGGATGGATCTGGTACCGAATGATTGGGGAACTTTACTGAAAAACCAGCTTGCGGCAGAACCGGGAACAAGGGAAATGGGCTGTGAACGGTTCCCTGTCGGAGAAATCCGACGGACGCTGGTATTTCAGATATACTCTCAAGAACTGGTGGGCGGGATACGGCCTGAATCTGACAAACTGGGCCGGTGACGGTTCAGGCCTGGATTTTGGAAAATACAGTTATATTCAGCTGTCGGCCCAGCTCAGCGGTCCGGCGGTCTTCTATCTGAACTTTGTTGATGCTGACGGTGACGCTGTGACTGAAACGGTATTGGTGGACGGAGTGGACTCATCATACTAGGTTTATACCCTTTCTCTTGATTCATTTACAGGAATGAGTCTGGATGACGTCGATGAGATAATGATTAATCTTACTGATGAGCGAAGCGGATCAGGTGAGCTTTATATAGGCGGGATAAAACTGATTCCGTAAATTTAAAAAATACCTCTGCATTCTCATGGTAAACAATATCTTTTCCGATTTATTTCCCCAGGATGGAAAAATACTGCCAGGTGGTGACCCAAATCACCCCCAAAGGTGATACAAATCCCGATTTAAGATGCTGATTATTAGAATAAATACCTTACCTGAAGGAGCAGGGTTCTGAAAAAGCAAACAGTCATTAACAGCGTTATAATTATCGTTTTTCTGGGAATTTCAGTATTTTCGGTTCTGCAGATTCCCAAAATTCATGTAGACAGTTCGATAGATGTATTTGTTCCGGACCAGCATGAAATAAAAGCGATAAATGAGGCTATAGAAGAAGAATTCGGTTCCATGGATTCAATTATCATGGGGGTCCGGGTTTCCTTCGGGAAAGTAACGGAACCGGAAGTGCTTGAATTAATTGCGACATTAACCGAAGAACTGCGGAAGCATCCGGTTGTCGGCAATGTCATGTCGCTTACAAATATGGATTATATCCAGAGTACTGAAGAAGGAATGAAAGTTGTTCCCATACTGAATGATTTAAGCCCTCAGTCGATTGCAGAGTTTAAAAAAAGACTTGTGGACTGGCAGGACGTTTATTACGGAACATTCATATCAAAAGACATGCATCTTGCAGCAATAATTGTTCAGCCTGTTGCAGGGTCGGGTGACATGGAGAAACAGACCATCTATGAAACAATGAGTAAACTTGCCAGTCAATATAAAAGCCCGAATATAAGTTTCCCGATAGCAGGGCTTCCTGTAATTAAGAAGGAACTCAACACAAGTATCATGTCGGATATTTTCTGGCTTATTCCGGTTGCTCTGGGCCTGATAATGCTTATTCTCTTTATTTCATTCAAACGCTGGGAAGGAATCGTTTTTCCTCTTATATCCCTTATTATTGCAGCCCTGTTTGTCTGCGGCCTTATCGGATTTTTTCATATAACTTTTACCATGGCCACTGTGCTTGTACCGGTTTTACTGCTGGTAGTAGGCAGCGCATATGGTATTCATATCATAAGTCATTTCTATGAGGGAATATCCCAAAAGACAGGTTATCTTTCACCGCAGGAAATCCGTTCAATTATGAAAAAGAGCATGGGTAATGTACGGATTGCTGTGATGCTTGCAGGCGCAACAACAGCCGGCGGCTTTATTTCGCTGGTATCAAGTCCTCTTGGTCCATTCAGGGTTTTCGGTCTGCTGAGTGCATTCGGAGTAGTCTGCTCTCAGGCAAGTTCACTGATCCTGCTTCCAATTCTTGTGAACATGCGCTACAGGAAAGGAATTGATACCGGGCGCTTCCATAAGGAAAAGAACTTTGAATTAAGAACAAAAACTCCTCCTGCATTTGCAGTGATGGAAAAGATTGTCAGAAAAGGCAGACTGCCTGTGCTGGCAGTAACAGCTGTGTTAATCATCACTGCAATTGCATTTATTCCCAGGATAAACGTTGGGACAGACATGATTAAGTTTTTTCCCAACTCCAGCGATCTTGTAAAGGACACAAATACTTTTAATGACAAATTAAGCGGTACGAATGTCGTTTCGGTAATGATCGAAGCTCCGGAAAAAGGAGATATCCTGGACCCGGATTTTCTTCATGATCTGGAAGAATTCGGGACTTATATCAAGGAGAAATCTTCAGCCGCGGCACAGGTACAGACTCTTGTCCCGGACATCAGACGCATAAACATGCTGATGAATCAGACAACAGTCCCATATGAGCAGGAGGTTTTCGAGGACACTTTCACAGACTTCTTTTCAGATGACGGTTTCTTCGGTGACGGAGCTTTCGCTTTCGGGGAGGGTGAAGGAGAGAACAGCGAACCGGAAACAGTAACCGAAAATACAGAAGCTTTGGAAACGGGATTTACCCGGGAGGAGCTTGCCGAAAAAATCCATGCTGCCTGGCTGAATTCCGGTGCAGATGCATCTCTTGGAGATTTTATTCAGAACCTGTTTGCAGAAATAAATTACATGGGAAGCGCTTTCAATGAAATACCCCTAGATCCGGCAAAATACGGTCTGGAAACCATGGATGACCTGAAAGACCTTATATCGCAGTATATGGTTTTTTATTCCGGAAATCTGGATATGATTATCAATGACAGCCTGGAACCTGACAAAACTCTTATATCCATTCAGGTTAAGGATATATCGCAGAAAGCGTTGAATCTGCTGATTGATGATGTGGATTCCTTCTGGCAGTATCACCTTGATGAAGGCTGGAATTATAAAGTCGGAGGAGGGGCAACCCTTGCTTTTATATTATCAACTCTTGTCACAAGGTCGCAATTCTATTCAATAGCCGGAGCGCTGCTGATTGTCTGGCTGATAGTTGCGATAATGTTCAGATCGCCTGTTGCTGGTCTTTTGGGGTTGATTCCTGTTGTTTTTGCCATACTGGGAATTTTTATTTTTATGGTAATATGCAACTTTAATCTGGATATTATAACATCACTCCTGGCATCTCTGGCAATTGGAATCGGTGTGGATTATGCGATTCATTTCATGAATGCCTACAGGCGGCATCTGCAGAACAATGAAGCAAATTGTCTGAATGCGGTGTACCGGACTACCGGCAAAGCAATCCTTGTAAATGCAGTATCCGTTGCAGCAGGATTTGCCGGGCTTCTTATATCAAAATTTGTCCCGATCAGGCAGATGGGGGTGCTTTTTGCAGTATCAATGCTTTTTGCATGCGCCGCCAGTCTGATAATTCTGCCAATAACATTAATGAAGCTTAAACCAAAATTTCTCGGCAGAAATAAAGCTGCAGCTGAAGTACCTGCAGAAAAAATAGCATGAAACAGCAAAAGGAGAATACTTTACTATGAAAAAGACTGTTTTACTTTTAACAATTGCTGTCCTTCTGACATCAGGGCTGTATGCACAACAGACAGGACGCGAAATTATGCAGAAAGTTATCGATACACAGAAAGCGGACAGTTCCGCCATGGATATCACGATGACCCTTATTGAGAAAGATGGGGAAACAGGGACCAGGCGCCTGCAGACCCTGATGATGGACAAAGACGGATCGGTAATGACAATTACGCTTTTCCTTGAACCGGCCAGAGTTAAAAACACCCGTTTTCTGACAATATCCAACGAAAACAGGGATGATGATCAGTGGATTTATCTGCCTGCATTAAAAAAGGTAAAAAGGATCGCTGCCGGTGAACAGGAAGGATCCTTTATGGGATCGGATTTTTCCTACTCGGATATGTCGGGAGGTTCCAGCGTTGTTGACGATTTCACACATACCATCCTGCGCAGTGAGAAACTCAACGGGTATGAGTGTTATGTTGTAGAATCCGTGCCCGGAAAAGACTCGTCATCTTCATATGGTAAAAATATCACCTGGGTTGATAAAATGACTACCTGACTGTCAAGGTGGAATTTTACAGCAAGGATAATTCCGAAATTCACATGGTTCTCACGGGTGAAGATTTTACAGAGCAGGAAGGGCACTGGATTGCCAAAAGGTTGACAATGGAAACAATTGCATCAGGGCATAAAACCATTCTTGAATTCAAACAGATAAAATACGGCCTGGCGCTTGATCCTGGTTATTTTACGACGAATTTTCTTGAAACAGGGAGGGTCAAATAATGATAAGGAAAGCGGTAATTCTGTTTTTACTGATTTTTGTCAGTCTGTATGCTTTTGCCGAGGAAGGATTTTCAGATATTTTCGGTGAAAGCGAAGAGGAATATTCAGACGATAGTGAATCCACAGATGAAAGTTCTGTTAGTATATCACTGTCGGGAAATACCGGCATTGACAGCACTTTTTATTTTGATGACGGCTGGGACAGCCAGCGCGATTACCGGCCGTTTGCGGAACTTGATCTTATGATATCTTCCGGATCTGCCGAGGCAATACTCTCCCTGAATGTTGATACCGGGAAAATGAATGAAAAGCTGACACTGACCGATATCCTCGATGAAATCTCATTGCGGGTTTTTTCATCTGCTGCTTATTTCGATTTCGGCCTGATAAAAGTTGAATGGGGAAAAGGTGACGGTGTGCATGTAATTGACCCGCTGAATCCGATCGACCAGAGTTCGGGGATCTCAACGGATATAAATGACATGAAGCGCCCCGAACTTATGGCCAAAGCGAACATTTACCTTGGGCTTAACGGCCTTCTGGAGATTGTGTACAAACCGTTTTTTCATCCTTATTCTACGGCAGCTGAAGGCCGCTGGGCAGCAGCCGACCTCTCTCTCCTTCCCAATCTGCAGCCTGCTCCGGATACGGAAAACGGTGAATACTGGCAGGCGGCAGCCAGAATCACAGGTTCTCCCGGACCGGTAGATCTGGGAGCACTTTATTATTACGGCTATATGCCTGAACCCGCATATTCCATCAACTTTATGGTTCCTGAAACAAATATTTTCTACACAAAAGCGCATCTTGCCGGTGCAGAAATGGCAGCCGCCCTGGGGCCTTTTACTTTAAGAACCGAACTGGGTTACTGGTTTTCGGAAGATACGGACGGCA
>CAZKOK010000098.1:0-10020 GCA_964554355.1 uncultured Spirochaetia bacterium
ATATTTGGCGCCCCCGGCAGGACTCGAACCTGCAGCCTACAGCTTAGAAGTCCATCCATATAATGGTCCATTCCTATATTTGATGTCTATTGTGTCTATGGCGTCCAAAATATATGAGGTGTAGCGTCCATTGTTTCATTTTTGTCCGGATATACGTATTCGCCGCAGGCCAGAATAACTCCGCCTCTGGTCAGGACATTTCTTTTATGGCTGAAATATAATGACGGCATGGGGATGTTTTCCAGTGCGATATACTGCCAGACATCAAGTTCGGTCCAGTTGCTTATAGGAAATACACGGAAATGATCGCCCTTGTTCTTATGTCCGTTGAATATATTCCATAATTCGGGACGCTGGTTTTTCGGGTCCCACTGGCCGAAGCTGTTGCGGTAGCTGAAAAACCTTTCCTTGGCCCTGGCTTTTTCCTCATCCCTGCGGGCGCCGCCTATGGCGCAGTCAAATTCAAACTCCCTGATTGCATCCAGCAGGGTTATTGTCTGCAGGACGTTTCTGCTTGGATTATGACTTTTCTCTTCTTCCACACGTCCTTTGTCAATTGATTCCTGGACTGTACGCACGATAAGCCGGGCATTCAGGTCCTTAATGAAATTGTCCCTGTAATCGAGTGTTTCCTGAAAATTGTGTCCTGTATCGATATGCATAAGCGGGAAAGGGATTTTTCCCGGGTAAAAGGCTTTCCTTGCTATGTGGGACATGCAGATGCTGTCCTTGCCTCCGGAGAAAAGCATGACAGGCCGTTCAAACTGGGCAGCGACTTCCCGGATAACATATATTGCTTCCGATTCAAGCTGTCTCAGGTGATTCATTGTATAATCGTTCATGGCAAAGCTTCCTCCATAGCCTTCGGATAAACGAGAAAGAAATTATTCAGAAGATTTTCCTTATTGTAGACCATTTCCTTTTTTGTTTCCATATCAAGGACAACAGCACCGGCTTCACTGCATACCGCGTGTGCGGCTGCTGTATCCCATTCCATTGTAGGACCGAAACGCGGATAAATATGTGATGTCCCGTCTGCGATTTTGCAAAGCTTCAGTGAGCTGCCTTTGTTTATGGTTTTTATCTTATATCCTTTTTCTTCGAATTTCCGGATATATTCTTCTGTCTGTTCATTAATATGGGAACGGCTTGCAATAATAACAAGGTTATTATCCGGAGAACAGGCGGCCTCAATTTTTTCAGCCCCGCCCTGAGGATTTCCAAAAGCTTTTTGCCGTATAAATGCTCCCCGGCCGGATTCGGCAAAGTACAGCGTATCGGTCACCGGGATATAAACAACTCCCAGGACAGGAATCCCGGATTCAACAAGTGCGATATTTACTGTGAATTCCCCGTTCCTTTTGATGAATTCCTTTGTACCATCAAGAGGATCGACAAGCCAGTATCTGGCCCATTTGCTTCTTTCCGCGTATGAAATTTCCTTTCCCTCTTCTGACAATACAGGCAGAGAGCTTTCTTTCAGAAAAGACATTATTTTATTGTGTGATTTTCTGTCTGCTGCCGTCAGGGGAGATGAGTCCTTTTTATATTCAACATCGAATCCGGCGCTGTTATAAACACTGAGGATTTCCCTTCCTGCAGAAAGAGCAGCATTAATTACATTTTTCAGTATTTCACTATACATAGTATTTCCGGAATTTATTCAAAATATGAATATTTAAACATTTTTGAACATTAATCTTAATGATCTCTATTGTCAAGCTGATGAAAAACACTCATTTTTAATAAAAATTAATTAACTTATTTCTCCGCTTATATATTCCTTTGTGATTTCATTTTGAGGGGCCGAGAAAAACGTCTCAACAGCGGCCTGTTCAATTAATTCGCCGTAATACATAAATCCGATAAAATCGGCAAGTCTTCGTGCCTGCCTGAGAATATGCGTTACCAGCACTATGGTATAACGCGATTTAAGCAATTCAAACCGCGATTCGATCATTTTGGTTGAAACAGGATCAAGAGCCGACGTCGGTTCATCAGCAAGGATCACTTCGGGTTCCACTGCCAGTGACCGGGCCAGAGTCAGGCGCTGCTGCTGACCAATTGAAAGTTTTGATGCCGGTTCGTTAAGCCTTGACTTCAGTTCTTCCCATAATCCTGCCAGTTTCAGATAATATTCCACAGCAATATTCATCGGTTTATATTTTCTGAATACCCTGCCGGAACTGTCTTCAGACAAGGAACAGAAATGACTGGTTTCGGCAAATTCAATAATTTCCTGTCTTTCTTTCAGTATATTTGTTTTATGAAGCCTGAGTCCGAATGCGACATTCTCATAAATAGACATGGGAAGCGGAAATGGTTTCTGCGACAGGAATCCAATTTTACTGCGCAAAAGGAGAACATCAGTTAACGGATCATAAATATTTCTGTCATCAATTACGATCCGGCCCTCTGTTTTTACTTCTTCATTAATATCATGCAGTCTGTTTATGCTTTTAAGTAATGTTGTCTTGCCGCAGCCGGATGGACCTATCAGGGCCGTTATCTGGCAATCGGGAATGGATATTGAAATGTCTTTCAGCGTTTTTTTCCCGTTATAGGACAATGAGAAATTATCAATTAAAATATGCGGCATATCAGCTCCTTCGGCTGCTGTACTTTGACAGTTTTTTCTGAATTATCCGTGCACTGACGGTAAAAAGAAGAACCAGCACCAAAAGGACCATACCCGAAACATAGGCCATATCCCTTACTGACTCTACAGGGGTCATGGACTGAAAAAAGACGGAAAGCGGCAGAGAAGCTGCAGGGTCCGATAATGTCTTCGGTATATTGTCTGTATACCCGGCGGTAAAAAGAATGCAGGCGCTGTCCCCCAGGGCCCTTCCGGCGGCAAGAATCAAACTTGTGAATACGGCCGGGAGGATCTGCCTGAAAACAACCTTGAATGCGGTTTCTCCGGCTGATGCTCCCATCGCATAGCTGTTTTCTCTCAACGTGAATGGTACAAGCTGCATGATATTGTCCAGAGATCTGACATAAACCGGCAGTATCATAATGGAAAGCGAAATAATTCCTGCAAGCAATGATGCGCGTAAATGCAGGATCCTCATCAGCAGAAATCCGAATGCGCCGAATACAATGGAAGGTATCCCGCATAAAATATCAAGGTTAAACCTGCAGACTGATGCTGTTTTCGGCCGGATAAAATCTCTCTGCAGGCTGAATGCTATCGGTATGCCTGCCAGAACAGCAATAAAACTGGATCCGGCGGTCAGGTATAATGAACCGACAATTGCATTGGCTATGCCGCCTTTGCCGGTTCCGGTGTAAAAAGATCCCTTTGGGAGGCTGTACAGGTTTGAAAAAGAAAAAGCCCTGATTCCCTTGATGCATACTATAAGTATTATCAGTAAAAGCGTAACCAGAACAAAAAGAAGTGATATGATCATCAGAAATTTCATAATCCGTTCCCTGATTTTCCGTGTGTTCATGCTGAAGGGACTCCTTTTTTCCCGGAATAAAGAAAAACCCTTGCCGTAATATTGATAACCGCGACGATGAGGAGAAGGATAAACGCACAAAGCATCAATGCCGATTCATATTGCGGTACTGACATGACTTCGCCGTAATTATTTGCAATGAGTGACGGCAGGGTATATACAGGGCTGAAAACATTTTCAGGAATTTTGTTCACATTACCGGCAACCATCATTACGGCCATTGTCTCTCCGATGGCCCTGGAAAAGGCCAGCAGAATGGCCCCGGAAATGCCTTTTTTCCCGGTTCTGGCCAGTACCCTGCTTACCATTTCCCATTTTGTCGAACCCAGTGATATTGATGTTTCCCTCGCTTCCAGCGGGATATTTGATAAAACTTCAGTAATCAGGGAAACGAGAATGGGCACTACCATTATTGACAGAATTATGGATGCAGACAGCCAGCAGTAGCCGTTTGTCTGAATGCCGAGACTCCTGCCCAGGTTTTTAACCAAAGGCACTATCAGAAGTATTCCGAAGAGACCGAAAATAATGCTGGGTATTCCGGCAAGAACGTCAATAACCGGCATGATTATGTTTTTGATCCGGGTTTTCAGATATTCCGATAAATATACTGCAGTCATATATGATACCGGCACAGCTATTACAAGAGAGAGTATTGTTACAAGAACAGTACCTGTGATAAATCCTCCAAGACCAAAACTGTTTTTAAGCGGGTGCCAGTTAACAGAAAACAGCAGCGAACCTGCATTTACTGTTTTGAGTATGGGCAGCGATTTTATTAAAAGTGCGGAAATAATCAAAACCAGAAGTATATTTAAAAAAACAAGTCCTGTCTTTAAAGTCACACCGATAAATGAATTTGAAATCTTTCTTTTTCTCAGTGCTTCCATATGTTATTCTTTATTCGATTTTCTTCCCGGCTTCAGCCAGTTCACTGTCAGAGATGCTGATATATCCGCATTCATCCAGATATTTCTGGCCTTCATTGAGAATCCACTGCATAAAGACCTTTGAAACTCCCCTGAACTCCTTTAAGGCCACCAGATACAGATTTCTTGACGGCGGAGAAGGGTAGCTGCCTGTTTTTACAGCTTTAACAGCATCCTCTTTGCTTGTGATTATTTCGGAAGGATCCAGGATACCGTTATTGTTAAGGTCGACAGGAAGGATAATGATTCCTTTCACAGCCGAACCTGTCGAGAAATCAAAAGCATAATTGAGATTATTGAATCCGATTCCTAGGGTATCTTTCATGACAGCATCAGCGAGTCCGGGATCACCGTAAATGCCCGTCCCGTTCAGATCTTCCTGGGTGCCTCCAAGCCATGCGGCCCATGTTTCCGCCGCTCCGCAGGAATCAGATCTGGTATACACGGATACCGGGTATTTGCCTTCATTGTCCGACAGGCTGTCCCAGTACATTGTTTTCCCGCTCATCCAGACAGCAGATAAAAATTCCGCAGTGATCCCGCTTGATTTAATATAATCTGCCCCAGGGTTCTGCTCATTCATTGTTCCAAAAACGGCATCTTTGGCCACAGGTATGAAAAAGGCTCCCCTTTCCGTTTCGGACTCGTTTATTTCACGTGAAATCATTCCGATATCGGTAAGGCCTGACAGTACGTCGGTCATCCCCTTGCCGGCTCCTCCTGCAGATACATCAATGCTTATCTGCGGATAGGATTCACAGAACACTTCCTTCCATTTTTCAACAAGCGGATAAAGTGCCCAGGCGCCTGTTATCTGAATGTTTCCTCTGGAAAGTGATTCAGAATCAGATTCTGCGGGTTTGCTGCAGAATGTAAAAAGGATCATGGCTGATAATATCAGCGGGATATATCGTTTGATCATGAAGAGTACTCCTTATAATCAATTAATATTCTATAAAGTCTATGAAGTCAATAGACAATATAGATTATAAAAGAACAATACATTGGCAAATTTACTTTTTTAAACTATAGTAAAAGGAATGAAGCTGTCCGCAAAAAGCGAATATGCATGTCTGGCGCTCATTGATCTCTCTGAAAGAATCAATGAAGGATATGTGAGAATTATATCTGTTTCCGAAAGAAAAAACATTCCCAAAAAATATCTGGAACAGATACTGCTTGCCCTGAAACAGGCAGGATATGTTAAAAGCAGAATGGGAGCTGACGGCGGCTACAAGCTGGCAAAAGAACCTTCGGAAATAAGTCTTGCATCCATAATAAGGCTGATGGATGGCGCCCTTGCGCCCGTACTATCGGTAAGCGAATATTATTATGAACCGACACCGGTGGAAAAATCACCGAAACTGCTTAAGGTTTTTTCGGAAATCAGGAATTATGTTGCCGATGTTCTGGAAAAAACCACATTTGCTGATCTGATTTAATCAGGTATCTATTCTGAGGGAACATCTATCCATGTTTTGACTGACAGCGGAACACCGAAATCAGGCGTTCCGTCCTCTTTCCAGGAAATCTTCTGTATCCGCGCAGATCTTGCTCCGTCACATCCGCCGGTCACCAGATCATTGGCATGATAGCAGATCCAGTTTTCGGTTGCGTCCGGCGAATTGAAAAAGAAGCAGTGCCCGGGTCCGAACACTCCCGCATCATCATTCCGTTCAAATACCGGTTTTGGATATTTTTTCCATGAAAGATTTGAACAGGGGTTGCCTCCTGTAAATTCAAGCATTCCCAGTTTGTAATCCGGTGTTTCACAGGAACTTGCTGAATAAATTATAAATATTCTATCATCGTGGCAGAGGATTTCAGGGCCCTCATTTACAGCGTATTTTTTTGTTTCCCAGCAGCAAAAAGGAATTGAAATAAGTGATCTTGGTCCTGTTGTCTCCCAGGGTGATTTCAGTTCCGTGATGGCCAGACCCTGCAAAAAGTCCCAGACGCTGTAGATGACATAAAGTCTGCCGTTGTAATTCAATATTGTGGGGTCAAGAGCGGGCTGCTTTATCAGTTTTCCCTTGCAGGTGTACGGCCCCATAATGTCCGTGCCTTCACTTTCGAGAACATGAATGTACTGTGTTATACGGTAATTGTTTCCGGGTGCCCCGCCGGTAAAATAACAGTACCAGCGCGGGCCGTTCGGTCCGTTAAGAAAGTAAAACTCCGGTGCCCAGTAATTACTGCTTATGTTCCTTATATCACTTTTCCATACAACTTTTTCTTCGGCTTTTTTCAGCTCAGCGATTGTGGGAGCCTTGCGGATTGTTATTCCTTTTGAAGGGCTGCCCCCTGTTGTCGCTGCAAAATAATAATTGCCTTCATAGTATGTCATCCACGGATCCGGGGCACCGGGCATTATCGGGTTTTGGAATTGTTCTGCCTGCTGGCCGAAAACAAATGTACAGGGAATCAGCAGGCACAATAAAATAAAATAATTCCTGATACTCTCATTTTGTATATTTAATTGCATTATCACACCCTGTTTATATTATTCCATAATTCCTCATCAAGTTTCAAATTTTTGTATTTCTTTGTAACTTTTTTATATCTTATGAATAAGTGAAAAATCTGAGACCTGATTTTTGTATCAGAATCAATTTGAAATGGATTTTCCTGTATATTTATATATTCCAGGCCTTTCAGAAAATCAGCCGTTCCTTTTCGTATGAGATTCCTTGCCAGCGGGTTCCTTTTCACAATCTGCCAGCCAAGCCGCAGTATGACAAGCAGAAAAGATTTTAACAGTGAAAATCCGCGCAGCGCATTAATCACAAGCCCATTGCGCGTAACCAGATAATGCTGGCGTACAGGATTGTATTTCGCATCAAAAGGTTCATGCCAGACACATATCCCGTTCAGCTCCAGAAACCCTTCTGCCCGGCGCAGGGAGTATTCTATATCATCTCCGCCTACAAACATGGGGAAGGGCAGATCGTCTTCAATCCCGTCGGTCAGCGGAATCCCGCAGTACCACCAGCCGGCGAAGCGGTTTTTCCTTCTGCACGGCATTTCATTTTTTACAATGCCGGCTGTGGAAGCCATGTTCAATTCATGCCTGAGAGAGTTCACCTGAATCCCGTTCCAGACGGCTGTAGATTCGTGCTGGACGGTCGGACGGTCCATTCTGAACATGGATCCTGCGAGGAAAAAATTTCTGTATTCCGGTTTCAGAAGTTTCAGCAGGATATCTGTTCTGAACAGGGCTTCCGGGTCAAGTTCAATATCATCGTCCATAAGCACAGCATACGAAGAACTGTTTTTTACGGCTTCTATTACTCCCCTTGAAAATCCTCCGGTGCCGCCTGTGTTCGGATTATTTATAAACGCAAAGCGGCTGCCGAATTTTTTTCTGAAACTGTCATTGATTGAAGAATCATTATCGACCGTAATGACATGCCAGTTTTCCGGTAAAGCGGACCCGAGAACATCGAGGGTGTGTTTCAGATATTCCATCCGTTTGAATGTGCAGATGACAATCGCGATTTTCAGCGGGTCGGGGTCTTTGGGAAACTCTGCATACCAGCCTGCATTCCGGATAACTGCATCTGAACCGGCTTCAGCTGAAAAAGACAATATGTGCAGGTCTTTTCCGGCAGGAATGTCTATTGTGCAGGACCCTTTCCCATCTGTTTCATGCCTGCAGAGTTCCTTTTGCCGGCTGTTATGATTATTGAAAATCCTTATCTTCAGGACTCCCTCATAGTCAAATTTCAGACTGAAATTACCTGTACTGCAGTAACGTTTCCATTTTCTTAAGTTAAGAATATTGAAATAGGTGAAAAGGTCTGCAAGATCATTCTTTTTAAAATGCAGGACATCACGTGACCGGCTTTGGAAAGCACCTCCTATGTAAACAGAACCACTGTCTTTAAGTTTCTCCGGCCCTGTGAAGACAATATTCTGAAGACGAATTTCACTCAAAATTTTATCCTGTTTTTTTCCGTATCAATGGATGATAGGTAATCCTGATTTCTGTGTCAACCGGAAAATTATCATGCAGCAGCTATTAATCATACGCTGATAATAAGTAATATCTGAAATGCATGGAAATTGCACATCCGGCGGGCTTTTAGTATAATTAAAACAGGACATGCTATAAGGATTTATAATTGATCAGTAACAGGAAAAGGATCGTACTGCTGACAGACAGACTGTATTACCGGATTCCCTTGGATATTTTCCATGGAATACAGAAGGCAGTTAACAAGCTTGATTTTGACCTTATCATATTTACGGGCTCAATTCTTGATTCTGCCGATCCGGACAAAAGGCAATCCAATATTATATATCAACTGGCCCGTAACGAAGAACTTGATGGAATCATTGTTGCCTCCAATGTCATATCAAATGAGACAGATGAAGACCGTCTGAAAGAATTCTGCAGGCAGTATTCGGATCTTCCTGTAATCAGCCTTGGAATAGCAGTTGAAGGAATTCCGTCAATTATTATTGATAATTATCCGGGCATGTACAGCATTGCTGAACATCTGATACAGAAGCACAAAAAAAAAGATACTGTTTGTCTCCGGACCCGGCAAAAATCTTGATGCGAATGAAAGGCTTTCAGCCTATAAGGATGCATTGAAAAGCAATAATATTGAAATTGATGATTCACTGATTCTGCCCGGAAATTTCATGGATAATACGGCTGCAGAAACAATCCGGAATTATATCCACAACACGGGGAAGGTCCCTGGTGAAGATTTTGACAGCGTGGTCGGTGTAAATGATTTTTCTGCCAGGGGAGCTCCTTGAATTAAAGCGGGAAGGATTCAGGATCCCGGAGCAGATAGCAATAACCGGATTTGATGATATTTTCGGAATGAGATATCTGACATCGGCCCTTACCAGTGTATATGTTCCTTTTTCCGAAATGGGAGAAAAAGCGATGCACTTATTGCCTGTTGCTTAACCGGCGGCAAAATACCTGGAATATCCAGGCTGAATACCGGGCCGCGGATCCGCGAATCCTGCGGGTGCAAAACGGAACCGGAAAGGCATCCTTCTGAAAAGAAATCACTGCCCGACAGAGTTCAGGATATTCTGAGAAGCAACAAAAGCCGGTCGGCTGAGCAGCTGAACAATGCCATTGATTTTGATTTTTATTCCGAGTTATGGGAAATCAGGGGTGAAGATGACAGTCTGTCACTTAACAGGGTAATGTTAAGCATGAATTATACGCGTCTGGGCCAGGTGCTGTCCAGTGCTGTTGAAATAAACGAAATTAATGAAATCCTTTCAAATCATCTCCCGCTTCTGGGGATTCAGCAATATTTCCTTGTCCTGTATGATTCTCCTCCGGATTTTTCCTTTCCCCGGACCCTGCCCGAAAAATATACTGGTTCTATATTCCGATGGAATCTCGGATCTGTTTAACAAAAGAAGGGAAATGTTCGGTATGGAAAGAATTGCAGGCCTGATTCAGGGTAACCACCTCAAGTCAGCGCAGGAAATTGTGCAGGTAATTTTCGAAAAAGCCATGTCCTGGTCCGCAGGAAAATATACAGACGATATGACGGCGCTTGTTCTGAAGATGAAATATTTGTCAAAAACCCTTTTTCATTCTTTCTTATAGCGTATAGAAAGATAATATGCTTTTTTCGGAACGA
>CAZKOK010000099.1:0-10018 GCA_964554355.1 uncultured Spirochaetia bacterium
GTCAGACCTTCAAAATGCAGCGGGTCAAGTGCCGGTTCATCCGGTCCGGGGGGAGGCTGCGGTTCATAATATTCTCCAAGATTATTTTTTACATCAATATCATATTCAAGAACAAAATTATCCTCAAGCTTTACCGTTGAAGGGAAGGTTATTCTGACTTCGTTTCCCGGTTCGACAACAAGTTTACCGTCACTTACATAAACATCATTCGGATCAATAGATGCAGTATTCCATGGCCTTAATTTGTCCTGGGAAAGACTTATTTCAGTCTGGTCGCCGACAGATTCCTTAAGCATTCCTGTTTTAATGCCGAGATCCACAGCTTCTTCGTCAAAAAATATTCGGTTTTCAGCCCCGGTTTTCAGCCCTTCAATGGTAAAAACATAAGTATCGGCAGTGTTTCTGATCAGGTTTGCCCTGAGATAATCTTTTGCTTTTTCATTGATTGTATCAACAAAATTCTTTATCCTGCCGCCGCGGTATCTTATATTTATTTCCTTGTCACCTATAACAAAACGGTAATTGCCTTCGGGCACCTGAAAATCATTGCCAATTGAATCGGAAACATACTTGTCCCCTGATGCGACCTGAAGTACTGTAAATTTAAGTTCTTCTTCGACGGCCTCTCTTGTGGCTACAGCTGTAAGTACTGCCTCGTCCGATGAGTTTGCTATTCTGTCATTAAACGGATTTTCATAACTCCACAGAAGCTTGGCGCTTGCTCTTAATTCCACAATACGCCTGTTGATTCCCTGCCACAGGTCCCGTTTCTGTTCCAGCTGATCGACTTTTTCTTCCATACGGGTAAGGGGAATCCTTTCCGCTTCCATGAGTTTATCAATAAGTTCCTGCGTATTATACTTGCTTGATGAAGTTCCGGGGATAGAAAAATCAGACATATTTTTTATCCCTCAGGTTTTATAGACCTTCAGATCTGCTCGTTTATGAACACTCCGATATATTCACGTATTCTCTGATACATAGTCCGGAGTTCTTCCTGAGGGATCTCCTTGATTACTTTATCGGTTTCCCCGTCAATGACCTTTACAAAGACCTGATCATTGTCTACCTGAAATTTGATCCTTTTGTTAAAACTGGGAATATTCAGTAATTCCTGCAGATATTTTTCTGAGTCAATCCTGTCACGAAGTTTTTGCATGTCCTGAGCAATTTCTTCAATAGCCTTTTGCTGTTTTTGTTCAGATTTCTGCTGCGCAGCACGCAGTTGCTTGACATTCTCTCGAGAAACTTTCTGAACTGGTATTACTCTAATCCTTGATACATCCAGTTCCATAATCTTTTCCTTTCATCTTCAGCTTCCATGCTGAAGGTAATATCCAAAAGTGGAGAAGGGGGCGCGACCCTTCTCTTTGTTGGAAAAATGTACGTCCAGGAACATTTTTCCCAAATTTATCAGGAAAATTATCCTAATAAAGTTAAAACAGCGCTTGTGCTCTGATTTGCTTGCGCAAGCATTGCTGCACCTGACTGTGTCAGAATCTGGCCTTTTACATATTCAACCATTTCTCCAGCCATGTCAGCATCTCTTATTCTTGACTCGGAAGCCTGCAGATTTTCTGAAGCAACTGCTACGCCTTTGGCAGCCATTTCAAATCTGTTCTGATATGCTCCCAGGTCTGCGCGCTGCTGTGAAACAATTCTGAGTGCACCGTCAAGCATTCCAATTGCCTGGTTTGCTGTTTCCGGATTTTCAATGCTTATAGTACCTGTACCGCCCTGGGCAGCTTCGATACCTAAAGCTTCAGCACTCATGTTGCCGATATAGACTCTTTCGTTCTGGTCCATATTGGCACCCACATGAAACTGCATTACATAATCCTGATCCCTTCCGAATTTTCCGGTAAGAAGATTCATACCATTAAACTGGGCATGTGAAGCAACTCTGTTAACTTCATCAATTAACTGAGAAACCTCAACCTGAATCATTATTCTGTCTTCGTCGGAATAAATTCCGTTTGCAGACTGTACTGAGAGTTCTCTCAGTCTGTGCAGAATATCCTGTGATTCCTGAAGATATCCTTCAGCTGTCTGAATGAAGTTAACTCCATTCTGGATATTCCTTTCAGCCTGATTAAGACCTCTGATCTGGCTTCTGAGTTTTTCAGAAACTGCCAATCCGGATGCATCGTCACCGGCTCTGTTAATTCTCATGCCTGAAGAAAGTTTTTCAATACTTCCCTGTAATCCTGCATGCTGAATGTTTAACTGGCGACTTGCATATGCCGCACTCATGTTGTGGTTAATAATCATATATAACCCCTCCTTGAAATTTAACCGAAGGCATCCCTTGCCTTCTTTGGGCCCGTGTTGACAGACAATACACCGGAGAATCGCGCCTCCCCGGACAAATATACTATCTGTACAACAAGGAGATATCCCGGAAAACCGGGAAATCTCCTGTGTCTCAACACGTTAGAGGGGAAGTTTTCAAAGAACTAAAAAATTCAAGCTGCTTTTACTTCTGCTAACCTATAGTTTAATCCCTTATCCTAGTAATTGCAAGACATTTTGGTTCTTAACATTGGCCTGAGCCAGCATAGCCATACCTGACTGCATCAGTATTGTGTTCTTGGTATAGCTTACCATCAGGTTTGCCATATCTGCATCCCTGATTCTTGATTCGGCAGCCTGAGTATTCTCAGCACCTACATCAAGACCTACAATTGCATGTTCAAGCCTGTTCTGGTATGCACCAAGGTCAGCACGCTGTTTGTTGACCATTTTCAGTCCTGAATCGATAATACCGATATTTCTGTTTGCACTGTCAGGATCAGCAATTGTAATAATCTCGTTAGTGCCTGATCTACGTACCCCAAGGGAAGTGGCAGTCATTGTTCCGACGTAAACACGTTCTCGCTGATCCATATTTGCTCCTATATGCAGCCACATGGAAGAAGTTACCGAGTTTTCACCGGTTTCCCTTGCAAATTTACCTGTTAACATGTTCATGCCATTGAACTGTGCATGTGAAGCGATTCTGTCCACTTCGTCAACAAGCTGCGAAATTTCAACCTGAATCTGCATTCTGTCTTCATCTGAATAAATACCGTTTGAAGCCTGTACACAGAGCTCTCTCATTCTGTGCATAATATCTTCAGTTTCCTGGAGATATCCTTCTGCAACCTGAATAAAAGAAATACCGTTTGCTGCGTTCTGTGAAGCCTGTCTCAAACCTCTGATTTGTGCACGCATTTTTTCAGATACCGCAAGACCGGAAGCGTCATCACCTGCACGTACTATACGTAAGCCGGATGAAAGTTTTTCCATGTCTTTTGTGAGATCGCGGTCTGTTACCTTCAGCCTGTTATGGGCGAAGATAGCACTCATGTTGTGATTAATAATCATAATATCCTCCGTGATATTGTATATAAAAAGGCATCCGTGCCTTTTTTCCCGTAAATTATCAGTGATCTTCCGAATCAAGCCAGACGGAAGAACCTGCTTTTTTTTAATTTTTCTGAAAAGGGGAAAGCCGGGCATGAAATAACATTTCATGCCTTTACTTCCTCTATTTACAGATAATCAATCAATCGCAGCTAAATAAACTGCTAAATTTCCCTTAAGCTTTTTTTTCACACGCCGATAAAAAGATTAAGGAAAGAAGACTCCCGGATAAAGGATATTTATTCGGAAGACTCCTCAATTTCATTTTTCGGTACGGATCTTTAGTAACTTTACAAAAAACTTAATTTTTTTTTATTTTTTTCACCACCCGTTCAGGCTTCGCCTTCACTCGATAAACACGGATAAACGCAAATAACCATTAGTGTTAATCTGTGTTCATCGAGTGAGTGTTAGCGAACAGGTGGTTTTATTTATTTTTAAGGAATTCAAGATATTTCAAAGCAATAGGATCATCAGGATCGAATTCAAGTATTGTTCTGAAAAAGCTTTCAGCTTCTTCCATTTTATTCTGCTTAAGTGAAAGTATTCCGAAGTTTGAAATTATTTTCAGGTTCTCCGGTTCAAGTTTCAGGGCTTTTTCAAGGTATTCTGCACTTTCCTTATATTTCCCAAGCTCCATGCAGCATATGGCAAGTTCATTACAGGTATCAGTATTACTGTCGTACAATTCCAGTGACCTCTCGAAAGCAGCCATTGCATCACCGTATTTTTCCAGACGCCGCATTGCCCAGCCCAGCATGAACCATGCATTCCAGCTTTCAGGGTTTTTTTCGATAAACAGCCGGATAAAATCAATTCCTTCTTTTTCCTTTCCAAGCCTTATGAAATCATATGCTTTCAGAAAATCCTCATTCTGGTCCTTTCTTTCAGATATCATTTCGAGTAATTTAAGCACTTTCTTTTTTTCACTGTTATCTTCTTCAAGTTTTATATAGGCATTAAGATGGACTTCAGCTTTTTCATAGTTTTTTATATGCAGATAAAACATTCCGAAATTGTAATGGAACTGGGGAATCCTTTCCGCCTGTTCAGACATTTTCAGGTATGTATCATGGGCAATCTGAAAGTATTCTTCAGCAAGATCATCTTTTTCAAGCATTTCATAATTTTTCCCCTGTTCCTGATATGCTATTGCCAGATTCAGCCTGTATTCCGGCTTTTCAGGGAAAAGATTTGATAATGAAAGGAAAATTTCCTGGGCCACGTCATAGTCCTTTTCCCGGGCCTTAATTATTCCCGCCGAACCAAGTTCGCGTCCTATTTCAGGTTTTGCTGCCTTTATGAATTTCCTGTAATAATCAGCATCTTCATGATCGGGCTGCCATGCCAGTACTTTAAGCATCCCGGCAATTATCATCTCCCAGCTTAAATCTTCGGGAGAAAAACCCGACTCTGCTGATTTTGTCTCAACGGGAAGCAGTTTCCCCGGATCTACCCTGAATCCTCCGATTTCCGAATTTATATTCTCGGGTACTGATATATAGAGTATATGCTCAAGTCTGTCATTCATTTCCTAAATACCCCGTTTGTTTATTGCATCGTTGATCATTGTTTTAAAAATCATGGGGATTTTGTCAACATCGAATTTTATTCCAATTATGGTCAGATCTTTCCGACCTTCCACATCGTCGCAGTGACGTATAACCCCGGATATTTTTACCGGTTTTTCAAAATCCTCAATTTTTAAATTTACAGATACTTTTTTGTCTTTAAGGAATTTTGCTATTCCTGAAATAATTATTCTGGTCCCGCCGAAAGAAATGTCCTTGAGCACTCCCATCCTTGGAATTTGTTCAATTTCTATCTTCACGGATTTTGAGATCATTCCCAGATCTTTTATCAGTTCATTATCAGCTTCAAGTCTTACTTCACTTCTTTTTTTTGAAGAAATATTTACATCCAGCAGATGTCCGAAAATGCCTATCAGGTCATCCGCCGGCTTTTTGGAAAATTCAAAATTCACTATAAAGAAATCATTCTTGCCTTCTGCATTGTATTTTGAATATCCGTTTATTTTTCCCGGGACATAAAAAGAAAGAAGTTTCCCTTTTTCCTTTTCCCTGAAACAGAATCTTAATGATGCAACATTTGCAGCACTCTTTATTTTTTCAATAATGTTCATGTCCATTTTCATGATAAGCTTTGAATCTTTCATGGAAGTAGAGTAAATGATGCAGGGACACTGATCTCCTTCGCATTTCAGAAATACTTCTGAAGGCTGAAAGCCGGTAACACGTACAACATCTTTGTTCAGAGTAACCTGAATTGCTGCATAGTCCTCATAATACTGAGATGACTGCTGGGCCGTAATATATGGCATACCTGAAATATTAGGAACAGAATCGAAAAATGTCAACTCGCAATATATTTGATGCAGATTTCAGCGGATTACTGTTTTATAAGATCATCCAGATCTGATATCAGTCGTGCAGTAATTGCAGATATCTCCTCGTCATCTTCGGATCCCGGACGGGCAGGTGAGTTTTCCATCTTTTCTTCAGCCATTAAAAGCCCGGCCAGAATTGCTGTGCGCAAAGGAGACTGAATCCCGGTCATTTCCCGTATTTTGTCAATTTTGCTGTTCAGAAGAACAATGATTTTTTCCAGATACTCACTGCTTTTATCTGTACGGATAAGAAAATCTTCACCCAAAATTGTAATTCTTGTTCTGTTTTTTTCCATTTCTAAAAAATATCCAGCTCTTCTTCGGTTTTTATACCGTTAATTTCCTCTACGCCTTCTTCAGGCCCGCTTTTATTTACGGTATTTATTTCTGTATCAGCGCTGCCGGCAGACCCCTGTTCTGAAGAAATCCCGGTATCCGGGGAATTATCCGGTTGTGAATCATTCTGAATATTGCTTTCCTGTTTTACGGATTTATCTTCATGAGAGACCCTGGAATTATAACTGTCTTCGAGAATATCAAGTTTCTGAATAGCTTCAATTATACCGCTTTCGATCTGCTTGTTTTCGTTTTTATATTTTTCTATTGTTTCTTCAAGTTCCAGGATCTTGTTTTCATAACCCTGCAGGCGTCCCCTGAGGGATAAATTTTCATCCCTCAGGCTACTGATCATCTCTACAGCTTTAAGAACCCTGTTTTCAAGCTTCTTTATCTGCTGAAGCGAAACCATATTTATGCGCCCAATGCACTTTTTGCTGTCTGTATCAGCGCATTAAATGCATTAACGTCTTCGATGGCCATATTTGAAATAGCCTTCCTGTTAATCTCTACACCGGCTTTGTTAAGCCCATTGATAAACTGGGAATAGGTAATTTCCTGCGTACGGCATCCGGCAGAAATTCTCGCAATCCATAATCTTCTGAAGTCTGATTTCCTCTTTCTTCGGTCCCTGTATGCATAAACACCTGCTTTTGCTACAGCATCCTTGGCGGCACGAAAATTTGTGCTTCTTCTTCCCCAATATCCCCTTGCGGCATTTAATATCTTTTTCCGCCTGTTGTGTCTTCTTGTTCCGTCTACTGCTCTGGGCATGGCAAAATGACTCCTTTTATCCTGTTATTTTATTCCAGCTAGCCGTAAGGAAGCAGAACTTTTGCTTTTTTTGTTTCCGGATCGCTTAATATACCCGCTTTCCTTAAGTTTCTTTTTCTTTTGCTGCTTTTCTTTGTAAGAATATGACGCAGCCCCTGCTTTTTGTATTTTATTTTACCGTTAGCAGTCATTTTATAACGCTTGGAAGCGGATTTTCTTGTTTTCATTTTTGGCATATCAATCAACCTCTCTGTTTGTTTATCCCTTCAGTAAATCATTCAGGGTTATATTAAAATACTTATCCTATTTTCCCTTTGGATTTAGGATCATTGACATAAAACGGCCTTCCATCTGTGGTTTTCTGTCAACTGCATAAGACGTTTCAAGTTCATCAAGGAAAGCCATGATTTTTTCAAGAACGACTTTTCCCAATTCTGTATGAGCAAGCTCACGGCCTCTGAATCTGATGGTAACCTTTACCTTGTTTCCTTCTTCAAGGAATTCCTTTACATGCTTGGTCTTAAACTCAAGGTCATGTTTTTCAATTTTCGGCTGCATGCGGATTTCTTTCATCTTTACAAGCTTCTGTTTTTTCTTTGATTCCCTGTTCCGCTTTTCCTGTTCAAATTTATACTTTCCGTAATCAATTATCTTGCAGACCGGCGGGCTTGCCTGCGGGGCTACTTCAACAAGGTCAAGTCCCGCTTCCTCAGCCATCTCCAGAGCTTTTAAAGTCTCAACCACTCCATGCTGGTTCCCATCCTGATCAATAAGTCGGATTTCACGAACCCGAATTTGTTCATTCACTCTTAAATCTTTTGAGGCCAATATTCCTCCCGCACATAATAAAATTGTGCTACACTATATCATTAGCCAAATAATTAGTCAAAGGGTTGCAGCCGCAATTATTTTTTTGATTTCTGTATTTCATAAACCAAAAAAGGAATTGCATGGGTTGCAAACAAGCAATAATCCTGATATTTTTCCTCTATGATATTATTTTTGCTTTTCGGACCGACAGTTCTCCTTGTACTGGCCAATTTTATCGTATACAGGGAAAATATGCTTGCATTCAATTTCTGGCTGCCGTATATCCGCGGCATCCTGGTTTCTGCTGCCGCTGCGCTTGTTCTTCTTCTTTTTAATAACGGTTACAGAATCACATATTCGGAAGGAAATCTTTATTTCTTCTGTCTGTTTTTTTTCGGAGTAATCCCTCTGCTTTTTGCCCAGGGCGCTTATATCTTCTTTGACTTTATATTGAAATACCAGCCCCTGCAGAACAAGGAAATAAAATACATGACATATCTCTGCGGTTATTTCAGCGCTCTGTCATTATTCATATACCTTATCAGAAACAGCATGGCTGAATACTATATTCTTTTCTACAATCCGGTAATTTATATTTCAATGACCGTAATAATCTCCCTGCTTTCGCTAAAAATACTGGACAGAGGTGCTGACGTTTTTACTTATATCCTTTACGGACTTACTTTATTATTCTCTTTTCTGATTTCATTGATACCTTATCTTTATTTCACCAACCATTTCTTTTATGCTTTTCTGATTACATTCGTATTGACAGGTTTAGGTGCTGTTTTCTTTCTTTTCCTTCGTCAGAAACCAAGGAACAGGAACAGACTGGTTCCTTTAATTTGAACCACGGATGACACTAATTGTGCAAAAAAATTACACGAATAAAGATTATCGCTAAATATTGTCTTTAACTATAAAATCATTTTTGTTATTCATGTTTCTCAATTTCAAATAATACAAAGTTGCCGGCAGATATAAAATCATAGCAACTGTCAGGAGATATTTATTTTTTTCATTTTTCTTTCCGATTTAGCAGAAGAAAAAGAAGAGAGAACATTCCCGAAGAAAAGTCAATTTTAAATCTTCTTGATCAACTTTCTGCAAATAAACTTGTTTAAGACTTTATCTGTTATGAGCAATAATATATCATATATTATTTCACATTTCACCAAAATATATCTACCGTTTTTCTATAATTTTATTCGGGTCTGTCCCCAATTTAAAACATCCGTGTAATTCTTCTCCCATTCGTGTAATCGTGGTTTTTATTCATAAAAAAAGGCTGTCCGTATTTCAGAACAGCCCTCAATTACACATAATATTTATTTACGCTTTTCCTGCAGATCCCAGAACATTTATATTCTTGTTGGAATACAGCTTTTTAAGCTCATCGCGTCCGGGTCCGAGGTATTTACGCGGATCGAATTCTGCCGGTTTTTCAGCAAGTACTTTTCTTACGGCTGCAGTCATTGCAAGCCTTCCGTCCGAGTCGATGTTGATTTTGCAGACTGCGGATTTTGCGGCTTTTCTTAGCTGTTCTTCCGGAATACCGATGGTATCAACCAGCTTTCCGCCGTTTTTGTTTATTATCTGAACATATTCCTGCGGTACTGATGATGATCCGTGAAGCACGATCGGGAATCCCGGTATTCTTTTTTCGACTTCTTCAAGTATTTCGAATTTAAGCGGGGGAGGGACAAGTATTCCGTCTGCATTTCTTGTACACTGCGCCGGGGTGAATTTATTTGCTCCGTGCGAAGTTCCAATGGATATGGCAAGTGAATCAACGCCTGTTTTCTTTACGAAGTCCTCAACTTCTTCGGGCCTTGTATAGGTGGATGCCGCTGCAACAACTTCATCCTCGATCCCGGCAAGCACACCGAGTTCGCCTTCTACTGTTACATCATGCCGATGGGCATATTCAACAACTTTTCTGGTTAAGGCCACATTTTCCTCATAGGAATGATGTGAGCCGTCAATCATTACCGATGAAAATCCTGAATCAATACAGTCCTTGCACAATTCAAATGTATCACCGTGATCAAGGTGCAAGACAATCGGTATTTCATATCCGAGTTCCTTTGCATATTCAACAGCACCTCTTGCCATATTTCTAAGCAGGGTTGCATTCGCATATTTTCTCGCTCCCGAGGAAACCTGAAGGATTACGGGTGATTTTGTTTCAACACAGGCCATGATTATCGCCTGCAGCTGTTCAAGATTATTGAAATTGTAGGCGGGAATTGCATATCCGCCGTCTACAGCTTTTTTGAACATCTC
>CAZKOK010000100.1:0-9958 GCA_964554355.1 uncultured Spirochaetia bacterium
GAATTGAAAGCAACCGCTCCGTCAAACATATGCGACATGTCCGATACTCCGGAAACATCCCACATCGACAGATCCTGATTGAAAGATGCGGCATCCTGAAACAAGGCCGTCACATCAACCGCCTGGGAAACGTCCCAGGAATTCAGGCTGCTGTTGAATGCGGACGCTCCGCTGAACGCCCCGGAAAATACAGTAATTCCCGAAGTGTCCCAGGCGCTGAGGTCCTGATTGAAAACGGCTGCATTCCGGAACATCCCCTCAATGCTGTTTATACCGGAGATGTCCCAGTCTCCAATGCCGGGGACCCCGTCCAGACCGCTGCAGTCCGCAAAAAGCCGATCAAGATTATCGGTCTGTGACAAATCAGGTATATCGACGGCCGAAATCATCAGATTTTCACATCCGTGGAAAACCCCGCCTTTACTGCTGATAACAAGGCCGCCGTACCGGCTTATTTCTCCAAGCTTGAGCCTGTCCCCGCCATTATCAAAACGGAACCCGTTTATCAGACCGTCAATGGTTATTTCATATACACCCGGATTCTCATAGGAGTGAAGCACGGCTGGATCATCCCAGGCCGTTATGATGTTGCTTGTGCCGTCGCCCCAGAAAACAGTAAAGTCATATGTTCCGTCGGGATCCAGGGGGAGGGAAATTTCATTTTCAGCAGAACTGCCCTCGCCTGTCAGCTCAGTGTTCCAGACACTGATGAAAGGCTGATCGGATATGACCGGTTCGGTAACCTCAATCATGGCGCTGATGCTTCCCGCACGTTTCCCGTCAATGCTGAACCCTATTACATCAATGCGGTAAAATTTCTGAGGCCAGATATTGGAAAAAACGAAGGTATTGCCTGTATCTGCGCTGTTTCCGTTTACATACCAGACGTATTCAATATTTCCGTCATAATTCTGGGTTTCGGATTCCAGTTCAAGCAGCTGGTTTTCCGGTTTCGTGTCTTCGGCGCCGATGATCCCGACTTCCAGAGGATCATTCATATCCACATCTATGTAGATTTCTATGGAGCCGGTCTGTTCACCGGCCTGATAAAAAGTGTAACTGCCCTCTGTTGTATTATCAGCCACGATTCTGGCGACCTCAACAGCCCCCATTACAAGCTCATCTCCGTCGAACAGCTTCAAAACAAGCGTATGATACCCGGCACTGACATCATCGGCAGCACATACCGCGGATTTGCCGTCAATTGTAAATTCAAGGGTCCGGGCAGGTCCGCTGACCGGAATCAGCTGGGCGTCGATCTGCGGATCGGATATGTTTACTTCATCCCAGTCCAGAGTCAGACTCAGAATTCCGAACCCGCTGTACGGGTAAACCGAAAAATAAAGCGTATTCTGAATGTCGGCCTGGACTGTTACCGTTCCGGAACCCCAACCGATGGATATTCCGTCCGTGTTCAATGCCGCAGCCTCGACTGTCCACTCGCCCGGCACAAGCTCCTCAATTACCAGATGCCCGTCAGAAACAGCCTGGCTGAAAGCAGCCCCGTCAGGTCCTGACCCGGTGATCAGATAGGAACTGACATCCATGTCAATCCAGGGTTCAATAGTCTTCGATGCAAGATTGTTGATGCTGATAACCAAACCTCCGCCTGTCCGGCCGTTAATACTCAGTGGGAAATTACAGGAGGAAATAATCAGCAGAAGCATAACCATGATGAATGGCAAAAATTTGTTTTTCATTTTCATCTCCTTGATTTGGTTTATTATTCTCAAGGATCATTCAATACTGCGGTGAATTCAATAATGGTTATATATGAGTTATATGAATGTCCGTTGCGCCGAAACCGGATATTATACTGCTTCTGATAATTCCTGCTATCGCCATCTTCAGAATTCTTTTAATTGTTTCTTAACGGTAATTTGGGATTCCGGTTTTTCATCAATATAACTTCGTTATAGCCGATAGCCATGTTTATACGGGCATACAGATCTGCACTTAAAACATTTAATGCGCCATTCACCCCCATTCTGCGGTACTCCAAATGCAAAATCCCAGCATCTTTTCTGGTCCATGAATTGACTTCCGTCAATTGCATTTACAGGACAGCTCGAAATACATAAATTACAGGATTCCTTGCAGGGATTCGTCTTTAATACTTCATCAGGCTCAATCCCGGCATCTGTCAGGACAGCTCCCAGCCAGACCATGTTCCCGTATTCAGGAGTGATCAGCAGCGTGTTTTTTCCGATAACTCCAAGCCCGGCCTGGTATGCCGCATATTTCAGGGAAACAAGTCCGACGGTTTTCTGAATCCCGTTATTATAGTCACATGGCTCAATAGCTCCCGCAGGGACCGCTTTG
The DNA here is from genome assembly GCA_964554355.1 of uncultured Spirochaetia bacterium. Lineage (GTDB taxonomy): Bacteria > Spirochaetota > Spirochaetia > CAZKOK01 > CAZKOK01 > CAZKOK01. Next base: position 2,323 of record CAZKOK010000100.1, read on the forward strand.
AAGTCATTTTTTTCCAGATAAAGAGATAATTCGATTGTCTTCAGGTCAATATCCAGGCTAAGTACATTCCGGATAATTGTATATGGAATAGTGGATGCTGAATCCAGCGTACTGGCCAGAAATCTGCGGGCAACTACTATTACAGATTTGCAGGCAGGCAATACTTTTGCCGGATTGGACATGGCGTTAATTGATTCAAAACGTTCAATGGATGCTATACCACAGAGATCAAATCCGAGAGATAAAGCCTTTTTTTTAATCTGCTTTTTATCCATAAAATTTCCTTAATAAAAAAAATCACTTATTATATTTTCTGCCGTCATTAAATGCAGATTCAGTCTGGATTATTTTTCTGTTTTCCGCATCAATTCTGTACTTTACGCCCAGCGGCAGAATCAGCTGGGGATCGGTATGGCCGAAATCCATGTTGCATACAACCGGTATATCTGAATTGCCGAATTCACCGTTAACAACAGACAGTACGGTTTTTTCAAGCTCTTTTTTTTCTTCATCGGAATAGTCCCGCGCCCTGCCGAATAATAAACCCGAAAGTTTTTCAAAAACTCCCATAACTCCGTAATTCCTGAGCGAATATTTCACATAATCAACAGAAGGTTTTTCTTCAGAGGTTTCAAGAAAAAGAATCCTGTCTTGCCAGAAATCCGCATCCGGCCAGTATTCTGTCCCCTTGATCATTTCCAGGACTTCAATGCAGCCGCCGAACAATTCCCCTTCGGAAATCCCGCTGCCCTGGATAAAATGCATGCCGTCATTTTCCTTAACCGGTTTTATTTTCCCGGTATTGTTTTTATCGGCCCATCCCGGATAACCATCCGAATACGACGGGAATTCAGGTATTACGAGATTATCACTTCCTATAAAAAGATAATCTTTTATATATTGTCTGTATTCTTCCGTAAAACTGTTCCACTGTGAAAAACCGGCCATAACCGAAGGGCCGTTGAATGTAACAAGTCCCTGCTGGTTAAGCCAGGTTGTGATTGTCGTTGTATCCGAATATCCCATGAAAAACCTGGTATTGTTTTTTATCGTATCCGTATCCAGATATTTCAGTATTCTGCAGGAATCAGATCCGCCGATCGCGGCAATGATCCCATTTATGTTTTTATCATAAAACGCATTATTGATGTCTTCCGCCCGGATCTGCGGATTCCTGTACAGCTTTTCAGCATCCATCCGTGCAGCCGGCATCTCAATTATATTAAATCCCAGCTCTCTAAGGTTTTTTATTCCGCTTTCATAGATATGGGGACAGGCTGACGGCCCGCCCCATGAAGGGGACACTATTGCGATATTGTCGCCTTTTTCCAGTATGTCCGGTTTTTTCATTTTGCTGCTTCCTTTTGGTTGGGATGTACTATTTCAGATTACAATTTTACACTATTATAGCTTCACATCTCCAAATTACAAATTACTTTTCCACTCTGGACCGCGGATGGATAGTTTTTTGGGGGTCCGCTTTATCTGAAAACTGTATAAAGATATCTTTTCATCTTTCCGGATGTGCCGGGGCTTTCGAAAAGACTCGCTTCGAAATACCTTTTAGCGTAAAGAATTTCATGCCCTTCATCTACAAAGGCTTCCCTGTTCTGTTCGAGAAACAACTTTTTCTTTTTCCAGTGATTGTTGTCATCATCGCTGAAATCTGTAAATTCAAACTCCAGCCTGTTATCAATCAGAAATTTTCCAGGTTTATTCCCGTCGAATTCCAGCGAATCATCCTTTCCTTCCCAGGCGGAATAAAATATGAATATTTTCCCTCCGGGTAAGAGTTTTTCCACGCAATCATTCAGGAAGGAACCAGAATCATTTCCAATAAAATAAATCGTATCCATCGACAGTATGAAATCATATTCAGATTTTTCCTTTTTAACGAAATCTCTCATATCAGCCAGTCTGAATTCCAGCCCTTCGCAGGAAGCGCTCCTTTCTTTTGCCAGCCTGATCCCGAAATAAATCGTATCAACGCCGGTAAGGTTTGCATGCGTTTTTTCCCAGAGATACTCTGTGATTTTTCCGGCTCCGCATCCCGTATCCAGCCCCTTGCTGCCCGGTATCAGCAAACCGGCCAGATGATCAATCTGATATCCGGTTATTTATTATTACCAGATCGCCTTTTTCAGACAGATTTTTAAAGGCGTCATTCCAGTCCAGTTTGAATGAACAAAAATAATCCCGGCCGAATTTTTCTATTTCTTTCCGAACAGGACTGCTTTCCCTGTCAATACAAAGTCTGACTGCAAGCAGCAGCTGCTGTTCGGATGCTGTATACATAATTAATCTCCAATGGAATATGACGGACACATCATATTGCGAATAGATCTGTCTGCTTCAGGGGCCTGTTATCCTGCCTGTTCAGGATTTGTTAAATTCCTGTATCTCCCATTGTTCAATATTATCTTCCTGCAGCAGTAAATCATGAATACGCCGATATTCCTTTTCATCCATGTCTTTGGTGCCGGGTGAAGAAACAGTGCCGCTGTCTTTACTGACTACGGAATAAATTATTGTTTTGGGGAAAATAAAAACTTCACCTGGATTAATTACATACGGGGTTTTCAATGAAGTTTCCATTAATATGTTAATTTTATCGCCGGCAGAAGTACCATAGTCGGCCATATACAGTTTATATGATTCATATTCTCCGGCAGATATGCGTGCAACAATATATTCCGATTCCGCTGAACCGCGAAGTGCTGTTTTGCGGGTCCCGAACTCAAGAATATAATATGAAAAACTCTGTTTCCATGATCCGCCTTTTAATGTTACAGGAATAACCAGCAGCGCGCTGCTGTTATCTTTTCTCTCCGGAATACCAACAGTGGCGCAGGAAAAAAGCAGAATAACTGTTGAAAATAAAAACATTAATCTCTTTTTCATTGTTTTTCATCTCCTCCCGGTTTTTGGATTATAGAAACGGGAATTCTGTCTGGATCGTTTTGAGTAAACGCCAGCCATATGCTTAAAATATTCTATCGTGGTTCCGGCTATTCGGATAGTTATTTATTTCAAAAGACTACGAACAGGAATTGAATGCCGGATGAATTACTACAAAAATAAACACCTCAAAAATACAGGCAGAAGCAGGAAAAACTTGCCGTCTGACTTCCGGCATAGTATAGTTAACTGCAGCCTGAAATTTTGGTATATGTGTCCGAATCCGTTTTACTGCATGAAAAAAAACATCAAATGGATTAAGCATGTAATACACCATTTATTATGGAAGGAACCCTATGAAGAAAATAATCAATCGTGCTGTTTTAGCCATTATCATCCTGATTGCTTCATGCACATTAAAAAAAATAGAAAACAGTGCTCCGGAAAATTTTATCCCGGCCGACGTTCTTTTATTCGGTGAAGTCAATATGAACAGTTTCATGGATATAATGGGCGATCAGTATGTCGAATCAATAGAAGGCTTGATTAACGATAATGGTGAAGATGAATATTTTCAAATATTCAAAAATATTATTTCTTCAGTCAATAAATTTTATGCTTTCAGTACAAGTGAAGAAAATGTTTTAAATGAGTATACATTTTCAAAACTGAATATCATTATGATTTTCGATGATTTCCCATCCGAAAAATGGAATACCCTGCTTGAGGCAGACCGTTCGGAAAAAAGGACAGAAAAATACAGAGGTGTCAGCTATACGGTAATTGATGATAATCTGTATCTGTATCAGAAGGAAACATGGGCCCTTTTTTCCACAAATAAAGAAATGTTTTTTGAATCATTGAATACGGCCGCCGGCAGGAAAAACTTTTTCAGGAATTCACCGGCTGCTCAGTATTATCAGGAATCAAGCCCGGTCGAAGTGTTCCTGGCCGTTCCCGATCTGACTGAAACTGTTGCCGCCACTCCTTCGCTTAACTCATCTCCATTCAGAACTGCCCGGGGCATTTGCGGAAACATCTCTTCGGATGCAGGGAATATCAATATATCGGTAAGCTTTGAATTTGAAAATAAATCCGCCGCTGACTCTGTTAATATGCTTTTCAGCCTCAGTCTGGGCATGATGCAGAATAATCCCGATATTCCGCCTGAAATGGCACAGCAGATGGATCTGTTTTCCCGGGTGCAGATTAAGCAGAAGGAAAATGTCCTGGAAATGTTCCTCCCGATTAACAGGGAAGCAATAAACTCTCTTTTTAAATTATATGCAGAACAGTAAACCAGTCATCATCCACGGTCATTTCTCAGGGATTACCCTGTATAGCCCGATATAATCGGGAGTCTCTCCGTTCTCAATCTTGAAGCAGCAGTGAAGATACCCGATATGAAAAAAGATATGGCGTAACTGGGCCAATATCAGCTCCACTCTGGTTATCGTCAAATCACGAAAGCGGACTGTTTGTTCAAGGACCGGATCATTCAATTCTGATAAGTAGGTTTCGATTTTGTATTTAACGCTTTGAAAATAATCGAATAATTACGCCCGGTTCAGATTATCGCCGGAATCCATGAATATCACATTCAGGTTTTCTGAATGGAAGGCCGGTTCCCTGTAATCCGACGGATTGATAAAATTCTGATCAATTGAATGCAGCAGATGGTACATCTGTTTTGACTGGTTTCTGATGCTGTCGGATATCATACCGTGCCTCCGCTCTGCTTTTTATGGAAAACCGGCTGCATCAGCGAAGTTCAATCATCATTCCGCTGCCGTATTTTTCCGTGGGCCTTTTAAAGAAACCGAATTTTTCATAAAATGCTTCTTTTCCCTTTGCCGCCATAAGGGTAATGTAAGAATTAATGGGTGCGTTTGCATCAAGATAAGACATGATGCTCTCCATTATCCGGGTCCCGATCTTTTTTCCCTGATATTCAGGCTTTACAATAACGTCGGCAATAAAAAATGTAAAACCGTGGCCCCCGATAATCCTTCCCATTCCGGCCAGCTTGTTTTCAGCAAATGCACTTACGCAGAAAACCGAGTTTTTCAGGGATTTTTCTATCACCTGGTCATCCGGCTGAACGTCTGAGTTCCCTGAATGATTCCACGCTGACTGTTTCATTTCTTGTTTCTGTGTTCACAGGTATTCCTCAATTAATTATCACTTCCGTTTTATCAATTATATATTCACAATTCTTTTGTGTACACGAAAATACGGCACGGAAAACAAAATGAATTTTGTGAAAAACTTTTCCAATCAGCATTCCAATCTCCCGTGAGTCCGTCCATCCGTCACTCCCCCAGGCCACCGTAGCGTCGTTTTTATTGTTGCGCCGCTGCGTAAGCGCCATCGCGCGGGGCTGTCCCCAATGCAACATAATACTCAAACCAGTTAAAATAGTGTTAGCGCCCTTTTCCGTACTGTTATACACTTTTTAGTATAACAGCAGTCATGCTGGAATTTATTCCTGGAGGAAGCAGAGGTTCATGACAATCGGACCTGAAAGAGCCTACAGTTTTATCGATCCCGGTTTTCCTTTCCGCATAAGCAGAAAAGCTGACGAATGCCTGATCGCCCTGCCCTTTTACCGGGTCCTTTTCCTGAACGAAGGCCCTCTGCTTCTTCTGTCCAGAAATGAAAAAAGAATCATCGAGGGAAAATCCGCCCTGTTTTTCCCGCCTGACTTTTCCGGTTCTGACAATTCTGCTTCCAGAAAATATTCAGTAAAACCGGGCAGAATCGTAAAAGCCGATACGATATCTTTCAATCAGCATTTCCTGGACCGGATAACTGTCTCCTGCTGGAAAAACAGATCGCTGCAGGATTTTATAGCGGGCTTATGGAACAGCGGTAATCAATCCGGAAACACCGAAAATCATGAATTTCAGTTCATTCGATCTGATAATGAATTATCTGAACAGGATAAGCGCGGAATATCGGGAAAAACGTCCTGCATGGGAAAACTGCATTATGCAGTACGTAATCAGGATTTTCATCCATATATACAGGGAACAGACCAGTATTGAGGAAGAACAGCAGGGCGCAGTCTGGCAGATCAATGACGCGTTAAGGTTCATCCATGAAAATTATGCCGAAACATTCAGTCTTGCGGATATGGCCGCTAAATATTCATTCAGTCCCGGATATTTTTCGAGAATGTTCCGCGAAAAAACCGGTCAGCCTCTGTTTGAATACATAAACAACATAAGGATCCAGAAGGCCTGCATCCTTTTAAATAAAACGGAGCAGTCGGACAATAACGGAAATAGCATTTGCCGTAGGCTACAACAATATCTCGTTTTTTAACCGGTATTTCAGGAAACTGATAAAGATGTCTCCAAGGGAATACCGGAACAGCATCCGCAGATAGGAAAGGGAGGGACAATGAACGAATCAGGAGAAGATTTTATGAAGAATCCATTATTGGCAGAAAAAATAAAACTGCCGCTGAAAATCGTAATCGAGCAGAAGAAGATGAGCGCAAAGGAATTTTCCCGGGTTCGAAAGGAAAAGGAATACCGGATTGAAAAGGAAATCTGCAGGCTTTATGCCGGAGCGCAGTTTCTCGGCGAAGGAGAAATCAGCAAAAAAGACGGCAAGGTCGTTTTTCAGATAAAGACTGAAAAATCCGCACAGGGAGGAAAGAAATGAAAAAGAGCAGCATTTATGATGTAAAAGTCCCGGTACAGATCGTACTCGGCGAAACAGAACTGAGCGTAAAGGAAATTTCGGAACTGAGTCCCGGAAGCATAGTAAGAGTCGACAGTATAGTCGGTGAACCGGTAGTGTTTCTTGCAGCCGGCGAAGAAATTACCAGGGGCGAAGTTGTCGTAATAGACGAAAGTCTCGGACTGCGCATTCTATCAATGGAATCAAAATAATACAGGAGGCAGAAATGAACACTCAGAAGCTGAAAGTTTTTCCGCCGGATAATAAACTTGATAAAAGCACGTCCCCCAGAGTGGTTGCCTGCGATTTTAAAAAACCGGACAGATTTTCCATGGAGCAGATAAGGACTTTTGCAGTTATTCACGATACATTCTGCCGGCTTGCGGTAACACAGCTTTCAGCCATGCTCAGGCTGAATGTAACAGCAGCTGTGAACAGTGTCGATCAGCTTACATTCGGGGAATTTATGGAATCAATCCCGGAATTCCCGGCTATGGGAATAATAGGAATAAGCGAATTAAACGGGTCCGCCCTGCTCTCTGTTGACCCATGCCTGAGCATGGCTGTTTTAAACAGGCTGTTCGGAGGGAAAGGTGAAATAGAGGATAATGAAAAAAACAGGGCTTTAAGCGGCCTTGAAGCCAATATCATGACTGACCTTTTTAAAAGGTTTGCGGGCATGCTGAAGGAAAGCTGGAGTATAATAACTGACAGCGAATTCCGCCTGGACGGTTTTGAGAATTATCCCAAATTCGCCCAGATAATTCCTCCGACTGAAATGATAATTCTTGCATCAATAAGATGCAGAGCAGGTAATCAGGAAGGTTTTATTAATTTCGCCATGCCCTTTATAACCATTGAACCGGTACTTCCAAGATTTTCTCCCGGTTACCTGTATAAAATGAGAATCCGGCCGAACGACCGTTTTTCGGCGCAGACCATCTCTTCACTTAACCTTGATTCAGAAGTCTTTTATGAAACTGACAAAATGACGCTTAAGGATATTCAGGATATTATCAGTGGAAAACCCCTCGAACTTGACATGGAA
>CAZKOK010000101.1:0-9944 GCA_964554355.1 uncultured Spirochaetia bacterium
TTTCAGGGCCGAATACATTCATGGAAAACCATTTCTCCATTTCGGTACAAGCAAAGACGGAATAAACTGGAACATAGATGAGGATCCGGTTTATATGGAAGATGAAAACGGAAATGAATACAATCCGAAATATGCGTACGACCCAAGGCTCGTAAAAATCGAAGATACTTACTATATAATCTGGTGCACGGATTTTTACGGGGCATCTCTCGGGCTGGCAAAGACAAAGGATTTCAAAAAATATACAAGGCTTGAGAACCCGTTCCTTCCCTTTAACCGGAACGGCGTCCTGTTCTCGAGAAAAATAAATGGCAGTTTCGTAATGCTTTCAAGGCCGAGTGATTCCGGGCATACTCCTTTTGGCGACATATTTCTGAGTGAAAGCAAGGACCTGGAGTTCTGGGGAAGGCACCGCCGTGTAATGAGCAAGGGCGGTCAGGGATGGTGGCAGAATGTAAAAATCGGCGGAGGACCTGCCCCGATTGAAACCGATATCGGCTGGCTCGTTCTTTACCACGGCGTTACGGGCACCTGCAACGGCTTTGTCTACAGTATGGGCGTCGCCGTTCTGGACAGGAACAACCCATCGAAAGTTCTATACAGAAGCAGAAACTACATCCTGACTCCCGAGGAATGGTATGAGGAAAAAGGTTTCGTGGACAATGTAATATTTCCCTGCGCAGCCCTTGCAGATGCCGAAACGGGCAGGATTGCAATTTACTACGGAGCGGCTGATACATATGTGGGCCTCGCTTTTTCGACCGTCGACAGGCTTGTGCAGTATGCGATTGATACGCATGAGGATGTGGGGGATGATCAGGATACAGGGCGCCTGTAAATTTTTATCCGGAAGACACAAGGATAAGGGAACTCACGCGACGACGCTATGATGCGACGATGGTCTGGAGAGATGAAGGCGGGACGGGCTTCCGGAGGATCGGATGTTTGTGTGGAAGCTGGATCAGGGTTTCTTACAGAGCTCACAAAGTACACAAAGGTATGTTGTCATTCCTGCGGAGACTGTCGGGTATCTCCCTGGATAAAAGCTCATGCAAAATTCATAAAGACCTCAAAATTTTAGCAAGGCGGTATTTTCCATTCTGTTTATCAGTGTACATGGGTGAAGTTTGATTATATAATTCTGAGAATAATAATTTATGTAATTGGTGTCAGGAGTGATTTATTAGTTTAATACTGCATAGAAGTTGATTACGATTCATGGCGTGCGGATTGCAGGTCCGAAGGCGTTACCGAATTAGGCTGTTCTGTTCTATGTATTGGAGGCAAAGAGACAAAATGTTAAATAGAATTTCGAACTTTTTCTACAATAAAACAAAAATACTTTTCATAATTATTCCATTAATCCTGATTCTATCAATGTTTATAATTATGCCTGCATTCGAGAAAGCTCTTGGCATGGATGAGAATCTGGTTTCATTGGATAGTTCAAATATTTACTCACCTGAAACAATACACACAATATTATCGGAATGGGGATATGAAGGCCGGTTGCAGCAAATATGGTTTCATTTCACATGGGATTTGATTTTTCCGCTTCTTTATTTCTTTTATATCGGATTTCTGCTGTCGTGGCTGGCAAAACGGGGATTCAAAAAAAACAGCAAAATGCAGAAAACAAATCTTCTTGCGGCAATAGCGGTCGCAGATATATTGGAAAATATCTCATTACTATTTCTCATACTTGCCTACCCGAAGGATGCAATAATCCTTGGATATATAAAGACTGCCTTAACAATGATAAAATATTTCCTGTTTGGTCCGCTGATACTAATAACATTAATTGTTCTGTTGATTTTCGCCATAAAAAACAAATTCAGAATCCAGGAATAATAATGGCAATAAAAAATGGCTGACAGATTCTGGCCAATTATTATTGGATAGTTCAGATGCAGATTTATAATGTACGTGACAGTTTTTTCACGATATAATAAAAAATCGAAATTCGCATAAAAGTTATTATGTGAAATTATCCTGGATTTTTTTCTGGAGAAAAATGAATAATATTTTTTATATTGTAAACATCGAGGCTGCAATTTTTAAACAGGATAGATGGTTAATGGTGTATCGCAGTGTTGCTGAGGAACATGCCGCTGGTGATCTTAGTCTCATTGGTGGAAAAGTTGAAATTTCTGAAAACTCAGTCAATGTTTTTGAAAAAACTCTGAAACGTGAAATTATGGAGGAAGTCGGCATTTCGGTTAACGAGAATATGCAATATTTAAAGAGCAGTTCTTTTATATTGGATAATGGAATTCCTGTGATCGATGTTGTGTTTCTATGCAGTTATAAAGATGGAGTACCGGATGCAATGGATAAGAATGAAGTAAGTTCTTTTGAATGGCTTACTTATAATGAAATAAATAGCCATCCGGATGTAAAGCCCTGGACAAAGGAGAGTTTGAAAAAAGCTGAAGAAACGCGTCTGCAAAACCAGGATATAATCATATAAAAAGAAATATGCGGGTCAGTCCGTAGCTTCACCCAAATTGCCGCTTGTACAATTCCGCATATCTCTGAAACGTTAACGCTTCGCGCGGAGGGTAAAATGGACAATATTGAAACGGCCGGAAGTACGAAATACAAGTCTGTTGCTGATATAAAAAAGGACACTATTAATATTCTGACAAATGCATATGCGGGCAGCAATATTACTGTGGAAACACTGGAAAATGCTTTAGCTGATATTGAAAATGCAAAATCCATTGAAGAAATAAAGAATATATATAAGGAATTGAATATCAATGAAAGTGAGTTAATTATAAAAACATTTGAAAGTATAAATAAACTGGAAAAAATAACTTTTCATGGTTCGTCCAGGAAAATTGACAACAAAGCATTAATTACGAAGAAAATTGAAATAGAAATGACTCATGGAAAGATCTTACTGGATTACAGCAATATTCATCTTCCGGATGGAGAGTATGAAGTGGTTTTCAATTTGATTCATTCAAAATGTTTTTTGTTACTGCCGGATGATATAAACATCGAGAATAGAATAAATGAAATTTATTCAAAGGTTAAGGATTGCAGAAAGCCGTCAAATATCTCTGCAAAAATAACAATTAAAATGTCTGGAAAACTGACTCATTCAAAAGTTATAATAAAGAAAATCAAAAAGAAGGGAATAGAATAAACATTGACGGCTATTATTCAGAATGAGGTATTACTTGATAAAGATTGAAACGGGTAATTTAATCATCAGAAATCATATTGAATCAGACTGGAAATATTTATACGAATATTTGTCGCTTCCGGAGGTTTATGAATTCGAGCCTGGAAACCCGGTCACGGTCGAAGAAGCAAAAGCAATGATCGTGGAAAGATGCAAGGGTAATGATTTTCTTGCAGTTGTTCTGAAAAACAGCGGACATATGATTGGTCCTCTTTATTTCCATCACACTGAACCTGAACATTTTTTGACATGGGAGCTTGGATTTATATTTAATCCCGAATTTCAGAATCAGGGTTATTGTACCGAAGCTTCTTCAGCCGTAATCCGTTATGTGTTCAAAGAATGGAATGCGCATAAGGTTGTTGCTTTCTGCAATCCCGGGAATATCGCGTCGTGGAAAGTACTCGAAAAAACCGGAATGGAAAGAGAAGGTGTATTCAGGCAAAAGGGCTTCTTCAGAAAAGATGAAGAAGGGAATCCGTTGTGGCATGACTGTTATGCCTACGGCATTCTGAATAACTGCAGCTGATTATTACCCATGCGTCGGAAAACAAGGTCATGAAATTATCCAGAAGGGTGTATGAAGATACGTAAATTATTATTTATTTTTGCAGTAATACTGTTTTTTTCATGTATTTCAATAATTCCTGAAGATATAGTTGAAATAGAAATACGGGAAGTTGACCATCCCTATATGGGAGATTTAATTCAAAAGGTATCTATATATGATAAGGAAATCATTTCCGAATTAATATCAAAATTTAATCAAAGTAAAGCAGAAATTGTGAAGTTTACTGGAAATTATTATTTTGAATTCAGAAATTCGGATGATTCAGTTATAGTATTGAGGACAAATGGAAGATATTTTGAAGTCATCAATGGCTTGGATGATATAAAAAATAAAATATTCCGCATGGCCAGAGAAATAGACATGGAAAAGTATTTTTAATTAATGTATAACAACATTGCTTAATAGCTTCATGTTAAGTAATTCCTGATAAGCAATTAAAAAATCAGCACCATCATTAATGTGCCTTGTACAGCTCTGCGAACTATGCGTTCTCTGCGAGAGATAAAATTAACTGTGTCTTCTGAGATGGAGATCCCCGCCTTCGCGCTGACTATTACCCATAAGTCCATGTTATCGTAACAGACAGTTTTTCCGATATGAAGGTGTTAAATTTGGTTTCTCACGGAGAGCACAGAGGTTTCAGAGGTCACAGGGTTTTTTATAGTAATTTTAAAAAAAACCTATAAAAATTTTCTTCTCTGTGTTCTCTTTTCACTCTGTTTCCTCTGTAAGCTAAAAACCGGTGAATCTGATTACTCAATAAATTTCTGATAATCTGATAAACAGAAGCTTGATAACATATTTCCATAAAATTTTCAGGATTGGTACTTATGGGTAATAGTCAGCGCCTTCGCGGGGATGACATGGTCTGTGCGGGAATGGCAGACAAAAAATCCCTCTCTGTGCCTCCGTGCGCTCTGTGAGGGACTTTTTCCTTTACAGTCCGGATAACAGTACTTGTCTTCCGGAGTGCAGTGGATTATCATTCAGTCAGCAATTAATAGAAGAACAGAAAGGAAAAAACATGACCGAAAATATAGTCCGCTGTCCGTGGCCCGGCAGTAAAGAAATGATTGAATATCATGATACCGAATGGGGATATCCTGTCCATGATGAAAGGAAGCATTTCGAGTTTCTTCTGCTTGAGTTTTTTCAGGCGGGGCTGTCCTGGGCCATTATTCTGAGTAAACGGGAGAATTTCAGGAAGGCTTTTTCGGATTTTGATGCGGGGAAGGTCGCCCGCTATGCGGATAAGGATATCAGCAGGCTGCTTGCAGATCCTGGAATCATCCGCAATAAACTGAAAATCAATGCGGCTGTAGGCAATGCACAGAGGTTTCTTGAAATTCAGGATAAATATGGTTCCTTTGATAAATATATCTGGAGTTTTACCGATGGAAAGCCCGTCGTAAACAGGCTTAGGGAACTGTCGCAGATGCCGGTTTCGACTGAACTTTCGGACACTGTCAGTAAGGATCTTAAGGAGAAAGGTTTCAAATTTGTCGGGACTGTAACGATATATTCGCACCTCCAGGCCATCGGGGTTATTAATGACCATCTGGCAAGCTGTTTCCGGTACAGGGAATGCCAGGGATAAAACATATAGTGCACCGAAGCTTGTAAAAATATAAGAAAGCACAGGAATTTTACTCATTTTAATCCGGGAGAAGCATAAATTACCCATGTTTTGTGCAGAAATTGCTGAAAATTCAATTTTTTACAAGCTTCGGTGTACTGTATTTGCTTTTTTATATCCCGATTCCCTAAAATAATAATGGAGGTAATAAATAATGGAATATAGTATTGATCACAGACCGGTATTTACGACACTTACAATCAAACTTTCAGCAAGCGAATCCATAAGGGCCGAAAGCGGAGCAATGATTTCCATGAGTCCGAATATAGACCTTAAATCCAAAAAACAGGGGAAGGGTCTGGGCGGCATGTTCAAGGCCGCAATGGGCGGAGAAGGTTTTTTGCTTCACAGTTTACAGCAGAAGGCGGTCCCGGTGAAGTTGTGCTTGCACCCGGCGTACCCGGTGATATTGTAGCATTCAATATGGGGGGCAAAACCATTTTTGCCCAGAGTGGTGCATACATTGCAGGTTCACTGGAACTCGAACTGTCCACCAAGGGATCGCTGAAAGCCATGTTTTCCGGCGAAGGTCTTGTCTGCAATTTCTGCGGCCCCGGAAAACTCTGGCTTCAGACAAGAAACCTGAAAGGCTTTGCTCAGCTTATTGCCAAACTGATGCCTAAACAAAGGTAGTTTAAGCTGAAGGTTTTTTGAAACACAGAGAGCACGGAGAACACAGAGGGATTTTGGTTATTGGAAGATGTCCGGTCTGCCGTGAAGTATTATTTTTAAGTAGAAGATCTCGTTTTCAGGGTTTTCTCAAACTCAAAAATTATATTTGAATAAGCTGATTCTATCACGGATGCCGGTAAAACTTCCAAGGAAAACTCTGTGCTCTCTGTGGTTCAATCCTTTTTGTTCTTTTTCTTGCAATTTTAATTTACTGAAGATAATCTTCATATATGGACAGCCATCTTTTTGAGGGAATGCCTGTTTTTGACAGCCATCTGCATTTTCAGATCTGCAGTAATCCGGATGTTTCGGGGCTTGAATATTATTCGGGCGGTTCACGGTTTATCTGCAATGCGACCGGGGCCGATGATTTCGGCAGGGTCCTGGATTTATGCAGCAAAAGCGGCGTGCTGATTCCGGCCCTCGGTATTCATCCCTGGAATGCGGGGACAGGGTCTGAAGACAGGGAACTTCTTGCCGGTCTTGTCAAAGAGAATAACTGCAGGGTGCTGGGCGAGTGCGGGCTGGATAAAATAAGGAATAAGGATAATTATCAGAAACAGATTGAGCTTCTTGAATTTCAGCTTGATCTTGCGGGAAGGCTTGATATGGCTGTCTCGCTTCACTGTGTAAGGGCCTGGGGTGATCTTATTCAAATTCTGAACAAATACAGAAAGTCACTTCCTGCTGTGATGGTCCATGCATTTTCGGGTTCGGTCGAGACAATGAAAGAACTTGAAAAGATGGAAGTTTATATTTCCTTCAGTCTGTTTACCCTCAGAAGAGAAAATACTAAAATAAAGGACTGTCTGAAAGCGGCAGCAGACAGTTTTCTGCTTCTGGATACTGATTTCCCGTATGATGAAAAACAGGACCTGACTGATTACAGGATCATGATGCAGGAACTTTATGAAACTGCCGCTCAGGCAAGGGGCACGGGTGCCCTGAAATTATCGGAGCTGGTTTACAGAAATGGAAAGGTTTTTTCGTCTGCAGCGGCTGCTTGGAAAGGATGAATGCAGCCGTCTTGCTGATGCGCATGTTCTGATTGTCGGTCTCGGTGCTGTCGGCAGCTATGCGGCTGAATCATTAAGCAGGGCGGGCATCGGGTCGTTTACGCTTGTGGATTTTGACAGGATTGCGCTCAGCAATATAAACAGACAGCTTTATGCTCTTGATTCAACAATCGGGATGTACAAGGCCGGGGTCGCTGAAATGCGTATCCGGGACATCAATCCGCGGGTCAATCTGTTTGTAAAAACAGAATATATAAATGCTGATAATATAGACGCTCTTCTGTCCGAATTCAGCTATTCCGCAGTGGTTGATGCCATTGATTCCGTTCAGGCCAAAACCGATCTGCTTGCCGCGGCCTGGAAAAAGGGTTTAAAGGTGTTTTCCTCCATGGGCGCCGCCTTGAGGATCGATCCTTCAAAAATAAGGGTTTCGGATATTTTCGACACAAAAGGCTGCGGGCTGGCAAGAAGAGTGCGCAATGGTCTGCACAGACAGAATGTCGGCAGGGGGATAACCTGCGTTTATTCAGCCGAGAAAATGATGTTTGATTTCATGGACCCTGAAGAAGAGGAATTCCAGGAAGATTCACCTGAACAGGCAGAAGGCAGAAGGGTGCTTGGAAGCATGCCGACAATTACCGGTATTTTCGGACTGACACTTGCCAATGAAGTTATTTTACATCTCGCCGGCAAGTAAATTATTAATAGAAGCGGCGGCTTTTCTGCCTTCTCCCATTGCCAGGATAACTGTTGCGGCCCCGAGAACTATATCTCCGCCCGCATACACCCTGTCCATGCTTGTCTTTCCGTTTTCGTCGGCTATAATGTTGCCCCATTTATTGGTTTCAAGGCCCGGAGTAGTCTGTTCGATAAGCGGATTTGAACCGTTGCCGATTGCAACTATCACCGTATCCAGATCGATTTTATATTCGCTGCCTTTTATGGGCACAGGACGTCTTCTGCCGGATTCATCGGGTTCGCCCAGCTCGAATTTCTGAACTACTATCGTTTTGACCCTGCCGTTTTCGTCTCCGATAATCTGCGTCGGGCTTCTTAACAGCTGGAAAATAATGCCTTCCTCTTTTGCATGTTCCACTTCCTCGACACGCGCGGGCATTTCCTTTTCAGTCCGCCTGTAAAGGATATAGACCCCGGCAGCGCCCATCCTTTTTGCCGATCTGGCTGCATCCATTGCAACGTTGCCTCCGCCCAGAACGGCGACCTTTTGCGACTGGTAAATCGGTGTATCGGATCTTTCCTTTTCATAGGCTTTCATCAGGTTCACTCTTGTCAGGTATTCGTTTGCAGAAAAAACGCCGACCAGATTTTCACCCGGAATGTTCATAAACTTCGGCAGTCCTGCGCCTGTTCCGATGAATACGGCATCATATCCGTCTTTTTCAATCAGATCGGCAAGCTTGCGGCTGCGGCCGATAAGGAAATTGGTCTTCAGTTCGCAGCCCATGTCCTTGAGTGTATTCAGTTCCTGTTCGACTATTTTTTTAGGCAGCCTGAACTCCGGAATACCATAAACCATCACACCGCCCGGTTTCTGGAAGGCTTCAAATATCGTAACATCATGACCTTCTTTCCTTACATCCGCAGCAACAGTAATGCTTGCGGGTCCCGAGCCGATGACGGCGACCTTTTTGCCGGTGGAAGGCTTGACCTCGGGAGTGGATATTTTTCCCCGTGCAAAAGCGTAATCGGCTACAAATCGTTCAACCCTGCCTATTGCCACGGACTGCGCGACATCTTTAAGCGACTTGCCGAGTGTGCAGAAGAGCTGGCACTGGCTTTCCTGGGGACAGACCCTGCCGCAGATGGCCGGAAGCAGACTGGACCTTTTGATTATATCCAGGGATTCGAGATATTTTCCCCCGGCGGCTTTTTTGATAAAGCCGGGTATGTCAATCTGCACGGGGCAGCCCTTGATGCAGGGAGTCGTTTTGCACTGCAGACATCTTTCAGCCTCGATGCGTACCTGCTCATCAAAGTAGCCGAGGGCAACTTCGTTCATATTGTTTATTCTTGCTTCCGGGTCCTGCGAAGGCATTTCCTGCAGCGGAATTGCCATGCGGTCACGGTTGCTTAATTCTTTTCCGTTTATTTCATCGAGGATTTTCCGGGCCTCTTTTTTCAGTTTATCTGGATTGATATAAGACATTAGTTCCTCCGGTGATATTATGGGTAATTCAGTTTTCCAGCTTAAGATCCAAATGACATTTGTGATGGGCGGAATCTTCCTGCTTTTTGTAGGCACCGAGCCTTAAAAGCATATTGTCGAAATCAACAAGATGTCCGTCAAATTCGGGACCGTCGACGCAGACGAATTTTGTTTCGCCGCCCACAGTGACCCTGCATCCACCGCACATTCCCGTGCCGTCCACCATGATCGTATTCAGTGAGACTACTGTAGGGACGGCGAACGGCCTTGTGGTTTCGGCGCAGAATTTCATCATGACCGGCGGACCGATCGCCAAAGCGAGGTCAGGTTTTGTTTTTTGGCATATTTCCTTCAGAGGTTCGGTAACCAGGGCCTTTCTGCCGTATGAACCGTCGTCGGTACAGACAATAAGTTCGTCGGCAAGCGCTTTCATCTCTTCTTCCATGATAATGAGTTCTTTTGTCCTTGCCCCGATTATTATCGTAAGCCTGTTCCCGGTTTTCTTAAGCCCCTGAACGATCGGATGCAGGGGAGCGACCCCGATTCCTCCGCCCACACAGACGACATGACCGAAATTTTCAATATGAGTTGGACAGCCGAGAGGCCCGAGAATATTTTCTATAAATTCGCCTTCATTTTTTTCGGCAAGGTAATGGGTAGTGCTTCCTACGGTCTGGAAAATGATGGTG